>DASSBF010000180.1:0-10382 GCA_035699005.1 Dongiaceae bacterium | reverse complement strand
CCGCTATGCCGCCTGCTCGCGCCGGCCGGAGACGATGATCTCCAGCACTTCCTGCTCGGTGGTGTCCTTGATCCGGCGCTCGCCGACATTCTCGCCGCGCTTCAGCACCATGACCCGGTCGCCGACCTCGAAGATGTCCTGCAGGCGGTGCGAGATGATGATCTGCGCCACGCCGTGCTTCTTCAGCTCCAGCATGGTCTCCAGCAGCCGCCCGGTCGCCATCACCGAGAGGTTGGCGGTCGGCTCGTCGAGGATGACCACGCGCGGGTCGAACGAGATGGCGCGCGCGATCGCGACCGACTGCTGCCGGCCGCCGGACAGGCTCTCGACCCGCTGGTAGACCGAGTTGACGTCGACCTTCAGCCGCTTCAGCACCGCATCGGCTTCGCTGTACATGGTCTTGCGGTCGACGAAGAACCCCTTGCGCGGCCAGCGGCCGAGGAAAATGTTCTGGCCGACATCCATGTTCCCGCACAAGGCGAAGTCCTGATAGATCATCTCGATGCCGGCGGCGCGGCTTTCGTGCGGGCTCTTGAAATGGACCGGCTTTCCGCCGACCAGGATCTCGCCGGAATCCCGGCTGTAGGCGCCGGTCATGATCTTCATCAGGGTCGACTTGCCGGCGGAATTGTCGCCGACCAGCCCCATGATTTCGCCGGGATAGAGCCGGAGGTCGACATCGGAGAGCGCCCGGACCGCGCCGAAGGCCTTGCTGATGTGGCGCATCTCGACGATCGGGGCCGTCGGCTCGGGGGTCGCTGGTTCAGGCATGTTCGGTCTCCGATTTGGACCGGGCGAGGCGCATCAGGCGGCCGCGCGCGCCGGCCAGGATGTTGGCCTGCCGCAGCCAGATGTCGATCAGCACGGCGATGATGAGGATGAGGCCGGTGAAGACGTTGACCCAGTGCTGCGGCATGACGAAGGACTGCCCGCCGGGCAGGATGATGTTGAGCTGCAGCAGCGCGCGGATGAGGGTGATCACCGCCGCGCCGGCCAGCGAGCCGATGACCGTGCCGTAGCCGCCGAAGATCGAGCCGCCGCCGATGATGACCGCGGCGATGGCGTCGAGCTCGCGGAACTGCCCGGCGGTCGGGTTGAAGCTGCGGAAGAACGCCGTGTAGATGATGCCTGCCATGGTCGCGCACAGGGCCGAGAACATGAGGGAGGTGAATCGCACGCGCCTGGTGTTGATGCCGGCATAGTCGGCGGCGCGGCGGTTGCCGCCGGTCGCATACACCATCTGGCCGAACGGCGTGTAGCCGAGGATGATGCCGGCGACCACGGCAATCAGGACCATCCACACCGTCTGGATGCTGACCGCCTCGTTGATGGTGCGCAGCAACCCCGGCCCGAAACCGATCCCGAAGTGATCGAGGATGACGCTGATCTTGCGGCCCAGCAGGTTGAAGCTCTCGGGAAAGCCGGTGAGCTGCTGGCCGGCGACGATCCAGGCGGCGAGGCCGCGCGCGATATAGAACATGCCGAGGGTGGCGATGAACGCCGGCAGGTTGAAGCCGATCGTGACCAGCGCGTTGACCAGCCCTGCGGCGGACCCGGCGAGCAGGCCCGCGAGCACGGCCACCCACGGGTCGAAGCCCATCACCTTCATGCAATAGGCGGTGGCCGCGCCAGCCAGCGCCAGCACCGCGCCGACCGAAAGGTCGATGTCGCCCGCGGCGATGACGTAGGTCAACCCGATCGAGAGCAACGCCAGCTCGGTGTAGTTGAGCAGGATCGCGAAGCTGTTCTGCAGGTTCCACCAGTAGTCGGGACGCAGCCAGGCGCCGGCCAGCCACAGCACGATCGCGAGAATGATGGCGAGGGCGTCTCGCCGCGCAAGCAGCTTGCCGACGCCGCTGGCAGTCAGCGCCTTGTCGCTCGCCGTGCTCCCTTTGGTCTGGACGCCTTCGATCGCGATGCCGTGGCTCTCGATGATGCGTGGCGGTTCCTTGCCGCGCAGCCAGGCCCAGAACCGGCCGATCAGCCGGCGGCGCAGGACGTAGGGCTCGACCAGCACCGCCAGCAGCAGCAGCGTCCCGAGGAGCGCGGGAACCGCGCCGACCGGAAGCTGGGCGGTGGCGGCGACCGCCACGTCCTGGCCGTCGATCTGGACGATGCGGGTGGTCGGCCAGCCCTCGCGCAGCACCTTGTCGATGACGACGGTCAGGGTCGCGCCGAGACACGCGCCGATGATCCGCCCGCGCCCGCCGAGGATCGAGGCGCCGCCGATGATGACCGCGGCGATGACGATGAGCTCGGAGGAGAGGCCGGCCTGCGCCGTCACGCCCTTGTCCTGGGTGATGGCCATCAGGCCGGCGATGGTGGCGCAGATCGACGAGAGCAGATAGGCGCGGATGCGCACCCAGCGGGTCGGGATGCCGGCATAGATCGCGGCCTGCTCGTTGCCGCCGGTCGCGAAGGTCTCGTAGCCCCATCGGGTCTTGGCCAGCACGACCGCGCCGATCGCCACGATCACCAGCGCGATCGGGATCTGGTTATTGAAGCCGAGCGCGTTGGTCTCGCCGAGATGGAAGAACCAGGGATACTCGCGCGCCTTCACCGCATAGCCGATCGAACGCCCGCCGGTAAGGCCCAGGATGACGCCGCGGCCGATCAGCAATATGGTGAGCGTCGCGATGAAGGACGGCACCTTGAGGACTGTGACAAGCACGCCGTTGATGAGGCCGATGCAGGTGCCGAGCACCAGGCAGAAGACAGTGGCCCCGATTGGCCCCCAATCGTTGAACTGCGGCGCGAACAGGATGGAGAAAGCAACGCCGACCAGGCCGTTGGTCGATCCGACCGAGAGGTCGAGGTCCTTGTTGACGATGACGAAGGTCATGCTGACCGCCACCACCGCATAGCGCGCGGTGTCGCGCAGGATGGCCTGGAACGCGTCGCCGCTCATGAAGAAGGCGGGATTCACGAGCGCGCCGCCTGCGAACAGGATCGCCATCAGGACGATGAGGCCAAGCTCCCATCCTCCCGCCAACTGGGCGGGCGGGCGCTCCAACCGCGATTTCGCGTGCTCAGGCATCGGCGCTCACGAGTGACACGGCGGCAAAACCATAGCACAGCGCGGGAGGGATCGGTCCCTCCCGCGAGGCCATGTTCCGCCGCGATCGCGACGGTTCAGTTCTCGTAGCGCTTGCCGACCTTCTCGACCGAGTCCTTGGTCACCAGCTGGGCGCGCGTATCCAGGTTTGCCGCCGAGATGCCGCGGTCGATCTGGAGATAGAGCTGCATCACCGGCCAGAAGCCCTGCAGGAACGGCTGCTGGCCCAAGGAACCTGTCAGGTCGCCGCTGCGGATGGCGTCCTGCTGGGCCGGGCCGAGGTCGAAGCCGTAGGCGCAGATCTGCCCGGTCTTGCCCATCTGCGCGACCGCCTTGGCCAGCGCGGGCGTGAACACGTTGTTGGCGGTGAAGGCGCCGACCACGTCGCCGCGCGATTCGAACAGCGACACGATGCCGTTCACCGGGTCCTGCGGATTGGCGTCGACGCCGACATTCTCCGGCCCCGCATCGACCTTGAAGTTCTCCAGCTTGCCGGCGTCCTTCAGGGTCTTGACGATGGCGTTGAAGGCGGCGGTCACGCGGTTGTTGACCTCGACATTGCCCATCGCGGTCGAGGAGGGCAGGATGATGGAGCCCTTGTCGACGCCCTTGGCCAGCACGCATTTCGCCAGCGCCTCGCCGCCGATCGCCGCGGCCGATGCGTCCTGGCCGGTGTGGCTGATGGCATTGCGGTCAGGGATCGACGGGTCGTACGAGTTGGTGGTGGCGATCGGGATGCCGTTCTTCTCCGCCGTCTTCACGATGTCGTTGTAGGCGCCGGCCTGCGGTGTCGTCATGATGAGGCCGTCGATCGTCGGGTCCTGCACGATCTGGTTCAGGATCTCGATCTCGCGCTGGGGATCGTCGGTCGGGGATTCCGAACCGAGCAGCAGGATCTTCGCGCCGATCATGTTGCCGGCGACCGTCGCGCCGACATAGACCGGATCGAAGAAGCCGTTGCCGGCGGTGTGGGTGACGATGGCGAAGGTCAGGTGCCCGTCGGCCGAATGGAAGTCCTTGGTTCCGGGGGCCTCCTTGGCCGCTTCCTCGAACGTGTAGCCGCCGACGGCCTTCGCGACGGTGCCTTCCTGGGCGTACGCGCCGGCGGACAGCAATGCCGCCATGGCGCCGATGCTTGCCGAAGCAAGTAGTTTCCGCATTTCAGTCCTCCCGTGATTTTGTTTGGGCGCATTTTATCCGACAATTGCGCCCGGCGAGACTATAGGCCACCCGCCTTGCCATCGCAATTTGCGGAACGTCGGCCCTTGCCTCCGGGATGCGATTAACTCTTGCCATCAAATCCCATCGGCGCAGGCTATGACCGCGGCGCAAGGGCCGGCCCCGCACCCGGGCGATCCTGCGTTGCTGGCGCTTCAGTTTGTATGATAAAAGACCGGCCGATCGCGCGGGCCGGCCAGGGGCCCGACCAGAGGCCCGATCTCCGGAAGGTGTCCCATGCGTCTCATCCAGTACCAGACCGAAACCGGAGCGCGCGGGGTCGCGCGCATCGACGGCAAGCGCGCGATCGCGGTGCGGGGCGCGACGACCATGTTTGCGCTGGCGCAACAGGCGATCGCGTCAGGCCAGACGCTCGAGGCGGCGGCGAAGGCGGCGGGCGAGGGAGCGGCGCTGGACTATCCCGCGCTGCTGTCGGAGGGGCGTGTGCTGGCGCCGGCCGATCATCCCGATGCCGCGCATTGCCTGGTGACCGGCACCGGCCTGACCCATCTCGGCAGCGCCGATGCCCGCGACAAGATGCACAAGAAGATCTCCGGCGATGTCGAGTCCCTGAGCGATTCCATGAGGATGTTCCGCATGGGCCTGGAAGGCGGCAAGCCGCAAGTGCCGGGACCCGGCGTGCAGCCGGAATGGTTCTACAAGGGCGACGGCAGCAGCATCGTCCGGCCCGGGGCCGACTTGCCGCTGCCCGAATACGCGCTGGACGGCGGCGAGGAGCCGGAGATCGCCGGCCTCTATCTCGTGGATTCCACAGGCAAGCCGTGGCGCCTGGGCTTCGCGCTCGGCAACGAATACTCCGATCACGTGATGGAGCGGCAGAACTATCTCTATCTAGCCCATTCCAAGCTGCGCGCCTGCGCCATCGGGCCGGAGCTGCGCACCGGTCCCCTGCCGGAGAAGGTGGAGGGCGAAAGCCGCGTCGTGCGCAAGGGCAACGCAATCTGGCGAAAGCCGTTCCTGAGCGGTGAAGGCAACATGTCCCACACCATCGCCAACCTCGAATACCACCACTTCAAATACGGCCTGTTCCGGCGGCCGGGCGATCTGCACGTGCATTTCTTCGGCACCGCGACCTTGAGCTTCGGCGACGGCATCCGCACCGAGCCGGGCGACGTGTTCGAGATCGAGATGGCGGAGTTCGGCGCACCCCTGCGCAACCGCCTGGCGCCGGCCGCAGGCGGCTTTGCCTATGACGGGGTGGCGGCTCTATAACCGGGCGATGCCTGTCTCGCACTTTTCCTGCATTGCGATCGATTGGGGCACCACCAACCGGCGGGCCTGGGCGCTCGGGCCGGACGGGACGGTGATCGCCGAGCGCCATGATTCCGCCGGGCTGCTGGCCGTGCGGGACCGGCGCTTCGCGCAGCAGCTGGAATCGTTCCTGGACGGCTGGGTCGCGGCGGGATCCGACATTCCGGTTGTCATGTCGGGGATGGTGGGCAGCCGGCTCGGCTGGGTGGAGGTTCCCTATGTCGCGGCACCGGCGGCCTTGTCCGAGCTGGCGCAGCGTCTGGCCAAGGCGGGGCACATTGCCGGAGCCGATTGCTGGATCGTGCCCGGCGTCAGCATCGACAGCGGCGTCCAGCCGGACGTGATGCGGGGCGAGGAATGCCAGATTCTGGGTGCGCTGCTGACGCGGCGGAAATCGGACGGCATGTTCGTGCTGCCGGGTACGCACTCCAAGTGGGCGCGCATCTCCGGCCGGCATCTGATCGAGTTCCGGACCTACATGACCGGCGAGATCTTCAGCCTGCTGCGGCAGTCGGGCACGCTGGCGCAATTGATGACCGGCGATGACGAGGACCAGGAAGCCTTCGCGCGCGGCGTGCTGGCAACCGGGGATGATGCCCAGCTTCTCAATCGCCTGTTCAGCGTCCGTTCGCTCGCCTTGTTCGGCCGGCTGGAGGGCGGCGCGCTCTCCAGTTATCTGTCGGGAATGCTGGTCGGTGCCGAAATGCGCGGTGCACTTGCGGCCTGGCCCGAGCTGGCCCGCACCGGCGCGATCTGCATCGGCTCTCCCGCGATGATGGCGCGCTATCGGACGTGCGCTTCCCTGCTGGGGTTCGATCTGGAGGGCATCGACAACAAGGATGTGCTGCCGGCAGCGCTGTTCTGGATCGTGCGCCAAGCGGGTTTGGTCAAGGAGCGCCCATGAATCTTCGTGACAGCCTCCGGCACGCGCCTCTGATCGCGATCCTGCGCGGCATGACGCCGGAGGAAGCACCCTGGGTTCTGGATTGCCTGGCTGCCGCTGGCTTGCGCATTCTCGAAGTCCCGTTGAACTCGCCGCTTCCGTTGGAGAGCCTCGCTTATCTCGTGCGCAATGCGCCGGCCGGGTTCCTGATCGGCGCCGGCACGGTGCTGACCGAGGCCGAGGTCGACGCAGTGGCCGCGACCGGCGCCCGATTGATGGTCGCGCCGAATTGCGCACCGCCGGTGATCGCGGCGGCCAAGGCGCGGGGCCTGATCGCATTGCCCGGCGTTGCAACCCCGACCGAGGCCTTCGGCGCGCTGGCAGCGGGCGCGGACGGACTGAAGATGTTCCCCGGCGAGCTGCTGCCGCCCGCCGCGGTCAATGCGTGGCGCGCGGTACTGCCGCCCGAGACGCTGCTGGTTCCGACCGGCGGCATCATGCCAGAAACGATCGCGGCCTATCGCGCGGCCGGTGCGGACGGATTTGGCATCGGGTCGGCGCTCTACCGGCCGGGCATGGCGCGCGACGAGCTCGCGCGCAGGGCCGCCACCCTGATGGCGGCGCTCCGGTAGCTGCGGCTTCGGCATGGCTAACCATTCCTTAATGCGGGCGGCCTTATCCAGTCAGGTCGGGACAAGGCGAGACCGGCGGGATGGCCGAGACCTGGGATCTCTCTCTGCTGATCGACATGGCGACCCGGATCTACGATGCGCGCGGCATGACCGGGCAGCATCTTGGCCTGGAAGCGCGCTTCCTGCCCGACCGCCTGTTCATCGATTTTGTCGAAGCGGCAAACCGCGGCCCGTTTCGGCGCCGGCTGGTCAAAATGCAGGCCGGCAAGCTCGACATCGTGCGGGTGCGCGTCATCACCGGTAGCGAAGGCGCGCAGGAATTCTTTGCGGCGTTGCGGCCCGCCGCCGATGATCGCAAATGGCTAATGCTGGCGGCCAGCCTTCGTGACGAAACCGCGCCGCTCGCCGCGCTGGAGCGGACAGGCCTCGCGGCAGGCGATGAATTCATGATGCTGGTCGAAGGCGCCGCGCGTCAGTTGGGCGGCGAGGTCGACCTGATGCAGGTGCGGGCCGAACTCCTGACCGAGCAGGGCGCGGCCGCCGCAGGCACCGCGCCGGACGTGCGCGAACGATTGGAGAGCCGGTTCGATGAGATCGTGGTCGAGAGCGCCTACGACAATATCGCGACCCGGCCGCAGCCCGGCGAATACCTGATGCTCAAGGAGCGCGCCAAGCCGGCCGAGGACGTGCTGAGCGAACTGGGCGCCGCGGCCGAACGCCTGGCCATCGCTCCCGCCGATCTGGGCCTGGCGTCGCGCACCGTGCCGATGGCGATTCTTGCCGGGGATTTCAGCCAGGCCGCCTTGGACAGCGTGGTCTACGATTTGCGCCACGATCCCTCGACTCCGGTGCAGCAATGGGAGCCGGAGCCGCGGTCCTGGATCAGGCCGGTCATCCGCGGCGCAGCCAGCGCCTTGTCCGGCATCCTGCCATCCGCACTGTCGCGGCCGCCTAGAACAAGTCGGTAAGGTCGCGCAGCCGCGGCCATTGCCGGTCGCGGGCAGACAGGATGGCTCCGCCCTGCGCGGGGGGCCAGGCGATCGCAAGGTTCGGATCGTCCCACGCGAGGCCTCGTTCGGACTTCGGCTCGTAGCCGCAGGTCACCTTGTAGGCGACCATCGAATCCGCCTCCAGCGTCATGAAGCCATGCGCGAAGCCTTCCGGGATGAACATCTGCCGGCCGTCGCCGGCCGACAGCTCGATCGCGACCGCCCGGCCGAAGGTCGGCGAGGCGCGCCGCAGATCGACCGCGACGTCGAGAATCCGCCCGCGCAGCGCCTGGACCAGCTTGGCCTGCGCGAATGGCGGCATCTGGTAATGCAGCCCGCGCACGGTGCCCGCTTCGGTCGAGAAGGACTGGTTGTCCTGGATGAAGGCGCGATCGCCCAGGATCGGCCGCCACTCGGCGTCCTTGTAGGATTCCATGAAGAATCCGCGGCCATCGCCGTGCACCGTCACTTGCACGAGCTTCAGGTCGGACACGGCGAGGTCGGTAATCCGCACGCGTTCATCCCCATGGCATTGCCCGCCTGATTAGTCGAGTGCGCAGCGGCGCACAAGCGCGAAGCCGCCTGCAGCGGCGTGGAAAACGAGACCTTGGCTGGGTATCGGTCAGCTTGTATTGAAGAAGCGGGGCTGCTCCAGGGGATCGGGTCATCCGAGGGAAAATCGCGATGGGCTTCGGCCGCTTTCGAACGATGTTCCGGCGCGAGCCGACGCGCCAGGAGCTCTATCTGCGCCTGCTGCGCGGCCTCAACATCGAACGCGACTACCAGGCCTGGATCGACACCTGGGAGAACTACCAGCCGGCGCTCGCGGCGCCGGGTCCGCCCCTGCCGATCTCCGTCCTTCTCGCCGGCGCGCCAACGGACTCGGACCGCGCCTACTGGAGCAGGGTTGCGGAATCGCAAGGCTCGATCGTCATCGAACGGATCGGGTCCAGGATCGGCCAGGAGCTGAGGAATGCGATCGTCCGCAGCCTGTCCGCAGCGGCGGAGTACGTCGTCATTCTGCATCCGTCCGACCGGCTGGCCGCGCCGGCGCCGCCGCGCCTGCAGGCTGCGGCGGATGCGGCTGCGGATGCGCCGCTCATATTCGGCGACGAGGATCAGATCGATCGCGCCGGCCGGCGCTTCGCCCCGTGGTTCAAGCCCGACTTCGGCGAAGACCTCTTCCTGTGCCAGAACGGCTTCGGCCGTGCGGTGTTCTTTCGCAAGGCCGTGCTGGAGCGCCTGACGATCCCCGAGGACGACGATCTCGACACGATCGTCTATTCGCTCGCATTGCAGGCGATCGCGACCGCAGGCCACGATCCGCTCCATTGCCCGGGCATTCTCGTCCATGTGTCGGGAGACCCGGCACGAACGCCGAGGGCGCGCTGTCTTTATCTGGATGGCGGTCCCCGGCGCGCGGCGGTGGAGCGGTTCATGGCGAAACGCGCCTCATGCGCGGGCGCCACAATCGAGGGACCGGACCCGCACGGTTTCCTGCGGCTCCGCCATCCCTTGCCGGCGCAATTGCCGCTGGTTTCCATCGTCATTCCGACGCGCGACCGCAGCGACCTGCTGAAGACTTGCGTCGACAGCCTGGACCAGGCCACCGACTATCCGAACAAGGAGATCGTCATCCTGGACAATGGCAGCGAGGAGGAAGCGACCAGGGCCTATTTTGCAAGCGTGTCGCACCGGACCGACCTGCGGGTCATCCCGGCGCCGGGCGCCTTCAACTATCCGCGGCTGATCAATCTCGGCGCCTCGCAGGCCAAGGGCGAGCTTCTGGTGACGCTCAACAACGACATCGAGGCGTTCGAGCCGGGATGGCTGAAGGAAATGGTCGCCCAGGTCCTGCGCCCTGGGGTCGGGCTGGCCGGCTGCCTGCTGCTCTATCCCGACCGCAGCGTACAGCATGCCGGCGTCATCATGGGCCTCAGCGGCGTCGCCGGCCACATGTACGCCGAAGCCGCGGTGGACGATCCGGGCCATGCCGGGCGCATCCTTGTCACCCAAGATCTAAGCGCGGTGACCGGCGCCTGCCATGTGATGCGGCGCGCGCTGTTCGAGCGGCTGGGCGGCCTGGACGAGCGGCACCTCGCGGTGGCCTACAACGACATCGATTTCTGCCTCCGCGTGCGCGAAGCGGGCCTGCGCGTCATCTACACGCCGCACGCGCGCCTGCTGCACCAGCATTCCGCCAGCCGGGGGTCCGACGTCCGGCCGGCACGCCTCGCCAGCTACACCTGGGAGCGCGAATACATGCGCACGCGCTGGTCGCGGATCATCTTCGACGACCCGTTCTTCAACCCGAACCTGTCCTTGTCGGGCAA
>DASSBF010000179.1:0-24357 GCA_035699005.1 Dongiaceae bacterium | reverse complement strand
TGTTGAAGATCCTGGCGACCTTTATGCGCAGCCTGTGCTGCCGATGGTAGTCGAAGAAGAGGGTCTCGGCGCAGCGCTTCCCCTCATCGTAGCACGCCCGCAGCCCGATCGGATTGACGTGCCCCCAATAGTCCTCCGTCTGGGGATGGATGCTGGGATCTCCGTAAACCTCGCTCGTGGAGGCCTGGAGGATCTTGGCTCGCGTCCGCTTTGCCAAGCCCAGCATGTTGATCGCGCCATGCACGCTCGTCTTGGTCGTCTGGACGGGATCGTGCTGATAGTGGATTGGCGAGGCGGGACAGGCCAGGTTGTAGATCTGATCGACTTCCACATAGAGCGGAAAGGTTATGTCGTGACGCAGGATCTCGAAATTGTCCTTGCTCGTCAGATGGACGATGTTTTCCCGGGTTCCCGTGTAGAAGTTGTCGACGCAAATGACGTCGTGCCCCTCCTGGACCAGCCTTTCACACAGGAAACTTCCCAGAAATCCGGCGCCGCCGGTCACAAGCACTCTCAGCCGTTCGTGCAAGCCCATTCCTCTTTGACTCAACATGTCTGCAACCCGCTCATCGCCTCAACTGGTCCGGCCAAAGGTGCGCCGGAACCAGGACGGCCGTCCAGCCTCGTTGGCGCCATTGCGCTTCGGCCCGTTCCGGTACTCGTTCAGCGACACCGCGTCGATCCGCAGATCATCGTATTTGGCACCAGGTTCGGCGCGCGGGACTTCGAGCCGCGGGTAGTTGTCCGCCGTCGCATGGCCGTTGCGCCGGGCAGCCTGGTCGAACGCGGTCTCCTCCAGCGGCGACGGCTCCGGCTGCGGCGGGGTGGCTGTTTCCGGAGCAGGCTGCTCGGCCCCGGCCGGCACGGCGCGCAGTTCCGTCGCCTCGCGGACCAGCGCGGTGATCTCGGCGACGACCGCCGGGTCGTCCGCGCGCCCATCGCACGTGAACGGGGACACGCCGCTCGCCTGGCGGTCGCCCACCACGCGCAGCACGAGGTCGAGATCGATGTCGAGCTTGTTGTCCGCCAGGCCGTAGACCAGCGACATGTCGCAGATCGAGTTGACGACGCGCGGAACCCCGCCGGAGAAATACTGGATGGCTCCGATCGCGGCGTCGCTGAAGATCGGGCGTTTCGCCCCCGCAATCTCCAGCCGGTGCCGGACATAGCGCCGCGTCTCCACGTAGGTGAGCGGGGTCAGATGGTAGGAGATGCTGATGCGCTGCGCGAACTGCGCGAGCTCGGGGCTCTTCAGCTTGGCCAGCAGCTCCGGCTGCCCGACCAGAATGATCTGCAGCAGCAGGTCCTTGTCCGAATTGATGTTGGACAGCAGGCGCAGCTCCTCCAGCGCCTCGACCGTCAGATTCTGCGCCTCGTCCACGATCAGCACGCAGCGCCGCCCGGCGCCGTACTCCTCGATCAGGAAATGCATCAGCTCCTGGTAGATCTCCGCATCGCTCTGCGCATTCGAGCCGCGCCCGAACGCCGCCAGCGCCCACGCAGTGATGTCGGTCAGGCCGCTGTGGGTATTGGAGATGAGGCCGAGCGTGATATCGCGCCCGAGGCGGCGCAGCAGCATGCGGATCAAGGTGGTCTTGCCAGATCCGATGTCGCCAGTGATGGCGCAGAAGCCGGCCTGGCCGGCAAGGCTGTATTCCAGGATGCTGAGCGCGAGCGAGTGCTTGCTGCTCATGAACAGGAAATCCGGATCCGGCAGCAGCGAGAACGGTTTCTCTTTCAGCCCAAAGAAGGATTCGTACATGCGGTCTACCTGGCGATCTTCCTGGGTCGGCCGAAGCCGCCTCTTAGTGGGCGTTCAACAGGGTGCCAACGATGGCCTTGTTCCCGAGCAGGTGGGCCGATTTGTCCAGTTCGGCCTTGGTGGTCTTGCCGCTGCGCGCCACCAGCAGGACGGCATCGACATTGGGCAGGAAGCCGAGCGTATCGCCGGCCGTCAGCAGCGGCGGCGTGTCATAGATGATGATGCGGTCCGCATAGCGGCTCTGCAGTTCCTTGGCCAACGCGGTCATGCGCGGAGAACTGATGATCTCCGCGGTCTCGCCCTTCGGTGCGCGCGCCGGCAGGATGACCAGCCGCGACATGCCGGGCGTGATCAGGCAATCCTTCAGTTGCGCCTCGCCGCGCAGATAGTCGTCGATGCCCATGCGCGGCTGGAAGCCGAACTTCTGGTGGATCATGGGCGAGCGGAGGTTGAGATCGACCAGCAGCACGGTCTGGTTGACGTCGAGCGCGATCGCGATGGCGAGATTCGCGGCGGTGGTGGTTACGCCGCTGCCGAGCTCGGGACCGGTGACCGCAAGCGTCGACATGCCGTGCTTCTTCATGCGCTGGAGGACCTGGGTGCGCAGCAGGCCATAGATGTCGGACGCGGGGTGCTCGAACTTGTCGGCAACCAGGCGCTCCGTGCTCATTCGGCGCTGATCGCTCTTGGCGAGGGCGGTCTCGGTATATTGCGGCGTCACGCCGTTCGAGGACGAGACGGCGCGCCCGTTGGACCGCAGCCCGCCGAGATGGCCCGCGCGCATTTCACGCGCCCTGGCTAGCGCCTTTTCGATCTGCTCCATCTGGCCTCTCCGTTCGCAGTGCAACTCAGCAGCCAGGCTCCGATGCTGCAGGTGCGAAGACCATCACTATAGCGATCTGCCCGCGTCCTGGTAAGTGCGCCCAACACAGCAGCG
This sequence comes from Dongiaceae bacterium, assembly GCA_035699005.1. Taxonomy (GTDB): domain Bacteria; phylum Pseudomonadota; class Alphaproteobacteria; order Dongiales; family Dongiaceae; genus Dongia_A. The sequence goes on along the minus strand of DASSBF010000179.1, from coordinate 21,658 downwards.
CACCAATGATTCTGCACCGCAAAAAGTTGCCCACATCGCCGCCCGCTTCACGGCTTCGCGTGGTTCGGCGTCAATCGGCCCGGACGTGATGCTCATGTGCAACATGCCTGTGCCCTGCCGCGCGCCTCAGTCAAGGCCGCTTGCTCTGTCGACGCGGATCGAGCATCACAATGCGCGGCGGCGGATTCGAACGGTATGTTAGCGCGCTTCAACACGCTGCCTTCCTCTTCTCATCGATTCAGAACGCACTCTGTCGAAAACGCATGCTAGGTGAGAAGTGTGACGAGCACCTGATCGGTGGTTTCGCGACCGCGAAAGCAGTCGAAAAATATCATGCAGCCACCATCGGACTTGTGACTTATCGGAGGTAATCCTGTGACAATCACACTGGTTGTTGTTTTGACGCCACTCACCTTCGCATCGACCGCCTTCTGTGCCCCTCTCCGATGCGCCGCTCAAGTGCTGAAACATTCTGTCCGACGATGACGCCCCTCATTCGCCGCGTACTGTCCGGCGCATTCTATCTGGCAAGCGTGCTGGTCGGCCTGCTCTCCCTTGCGCCGAGCGCCGCGGTTCCGGAAATACCGGTCGACGACAAGACGGAACACGTCCTTGCCTACGCGGTGCTGGGCCTCTTGGGCGGCGTGGCATCCCGGCGGGGCATTCCACGGCTGGTTCTTGGCCTCGGCGCCTACGGGGCGGTTCTGGAGCTGCTGCAGGCCTTCTCGCCCGGGCGCGCCCCGGAGGCCGCGGACGCCGTGGCGGATATCATCGGCGCGTGCCTCGGAGCCGGGATGGCGGTTGTCCTGAGGCGCGCGGCGCTGACCGGGGCGAAATAGGGACCACCAGCCCGCCGGGCACCGGACGCGGCGCGCGGCCACCCGGCGGCACCGGATCGGGAGCCGCGCTCAGCAGACGCGGCGTCGGCCACGGCGCGGGGCTTGGCCTGGCGGCGGGCGGCATCGCTGCCGGCCCATGGAAGAGATACAGCGTGTAGCCGCAGACGATGCCGTAGAGAATGTCCCCCTCGATCATCCAGTGCGGCATGGTCGCCATGTTCAGGATCAGGAAGCTGACATGCGCGGCGAGCAGCTTGCCGCGCGGCCCCCGCTTCAGCCGCAGCGCACAGACCAGCATCGTCCCCCACAGCAGGATGATCGCGCCGACGCCGGCCACGCCATACTCGTAGAGCTGGGAAACGAGAGTGTTGTGCGCATAGACGGGGAACGCGATCATCCACGAATCCGGGCCAAAGCCGAGCAGATGATTCCTCGTCCCGCCGTCGAGCCAGGCGTAGATGTAGCCGCTCCAGATGTAGGGCCGGGTCGACAGCAATAGGCGCTCATCGTAGGTGTATTCGGATTGCGGCTTCATCAGGTCGTCGATGTTGCCGAGCGTGACCGCCAGGTCAGTGAACCGATCGCGCAGCATCCAGGCCGCCGCAAGCGCGAGCAGGCCGCTGACGGTGAGAATACCGATTCCGACCAGCCCCCGCTGGCGCGGCGGAAAGCGGCCCAGGACGTCGAGGTTGAACTGCACGAAAGCCAGAGGCGCGAACGCCAGGATCGTCGTGCGGTAGTTCGCCGCCACCATCCCGCCGAGCAGCACCAGCAGGATTGCCGCGCGCAGCCACACCGTGAGGCCGCTGGCGAAGCACGCAATCACGAAGCAGGTCGCCAGCACGATGGAGAAGGCGGCTTCGTGATTGTAGCCGCCGATGTAGCTCGACGAGCCGTCGGCTTCGCCGGCCTTCACGACACCGAAGATGATCGACAGCACCTGGAATAGGACGGGAATGACCGCAGACCACAGCAGCAGGTTCATCATCCGCCGCTCGCCCAGCGCGCTCAGCCCCTCATAGACGCTGATCGTGATGATGCCGAGATAGCCGAACTTGACGACCACGTCCACGACGCCTGGTATGTCGCGATTGACGAAGCCGCTCATCCCCACGATCCCGATCATGATGTAGCACGGGATGAGCGGCTTCAGGAGCAGATGGCGGCTCCTGATCAGCAGCAGGCCGAGCAGGAACACGCAGGACGAGCCCAGCGCGTTCCACGACAGCCCGACCGGCGAGGCCTCGAACGTTATGTCGTGATACGCCGATGCCAGATAGCGGAAGCACAGCGCGAACAGCGCGAACCGCGCGATGACGCTGCGGTTGCGATAGAACGGATAGACCAGAATGCAGAGCGCGAGCAGGGTTGCCGGGTAGAGCAGCCATGCCGGCATTGATGCGCCGAGATCGGTGCCTTGCTCCACCGTCAGCCTCGCCTCGAATCCGCCCGGATTGCGCGCACGCTCATGGCCCGCCTATCCGCGCCCGCCCAGCCGGCCGCAAGGTCACATGTTTGGCCGGCCCGCGCAAGGCGGCGGCCGGCCGCGGCGGCGGCGGAAGCCACCGAGTTGTTGGTTGACATGACATTGGCCGGATTTCAGGGTTTGCCCGGGCGCGATCGCGGGCGCTTCGCAGGCCGCGACATGATCCGGGTCCCATGCACAGGAAGTACAGACAATGCGACGCAGCCAGCGATCCCACCGTGACATGAACGGACCGTACGCCGCGCGATTCCTCGTTTCGCGGCGCCAGGCCGTCCTGGCGATGCTGGCCGGTCTGGTGGCCGGCTCCGCGCCCGGCAGGCTGCGCGCGGAGACGCTCGTCCCGGCCGGCCAGATCCCGACCGCGCTTGAACCGACGTCGATCCAACTGTTCACTCCGCGCGGGGCCGGCAGCCAGAACGGGCGCGACTGGCTGAATGCCATGCCCCTCAAGGCGTTGTCCAAGGCGCTTGCATCCGCCCAGCCGGGCTCCGGGTTCTTCATCGGCTTCGACCCTGCGGAGATCGAACCGGCCGCGCTGGATCGCGGCCAGATCGCCATCAGGGTCTCCGGCGAGAGCAACAATCCGTTGTTCGTGCAGGCCGGCCTCATGACCGGCGCCAAAGGCATCGCCGCGCCGCCGCAAGACAGCGCGGCCTTCTTCAAGAGCATGGAGCCCTGGTCGCTGGAGACTTTCGGCAAGCATCGCGGGTCCGCTTGCTATTTCGCGGTCAACAACGGCGCATCGCACCTGCGTCTGTCGGGATTTCGGATCGACGGCACTTCGGCCGACGGCTTCATCAAGTTCCGGGCGAAGCGGGAGAATCCCGCGACCTTCGGCGACGTCGTCATATCCGGCATCGAGGCCAGGAACGTCGGCCGCGTCATCGAGACGGATCGCGGAGCCACCTTGCAGGACCTGCTGGTCGCCGATTGCCGCGCGGTCGGCATCGTGCGCGGATTCGCCCGCTTCCGCAACCTGTCCTCTTCCGTGCTGCGCAACCTCGACCTGGATGCCGCCAACATGGATGCCGGCGGCAAGAACGTGTGCCAGGTGATCTCGCTGGAATCCGGCGACAACGTCCTGTTCGAGAACGTCGTCGTGCGCAACGCGGTCAACCAGCCGCCGCCGCGGAGCGACAAGGAGCAGGGCTATGTCCAGGGCGACGGCATCGTGTGCGAACGCAAGACCAGCAACATTATCATCCGCAAATGCCAGGCCACCGGCATGGGAGATGGCGGCTTCGACCTCAAGACCACCGGCGTGACGATCGAGGACAGCAGCACCGATTCCTGCAAATACGGCGCCCGCATCTGGTCCGAAGGCAACAACGTGATCCGGCGCTGCGATTTCCGGAACCCGCAATCGCGGGGCAACATCAAGGGCGCCTGCATCCAGGCCTGCGGCACGCTCGAGATTGCCGACACCAAGCTGCACGCCGGCCCCGGAACATTCGCCATCAGCCTGCACAAGCTCGACAAGGGCAACGATCCGGTCGTCCGGATGGTCGGTGGCTCGATCCAGACCGATGGCGATGGCGCGGTGGCGGGCGCCACCGGCGCCGGCGTGCTGGAGCTGCACAACGTCATGGTCAACGGCGTCCCGACCGACCATCGCTACGTGTTCGAGCAGAAGAAACAGTAGCCGCTCCTCAATTGCCGAATGCGGGCTCCTGCCCGGCACGGCGGCGCGCCGCCGCCCTGATGCCGAGGAAAAGCAGGGACGAGAGCGGGTGCTTGAGCGCCATCCATGAGACGACGATCGGGCCGGCCACGCCCGCAACGACGCCGACGGCGAACAGGACCGGCACACCGAGGCCCGGCACCACCCGCTCCAGCACGATCCGGCTGCCGGCGGTGAAGAGCACGTGGAACAGGAAGATGGCGTAGGACTTGTCGCCGATGAAGGTGAGAAATCGCGACTGGAACCGCAGCAGGAAGAGAAACAGGCAGGCCGAAAGGCCGACGCCGAGGCCGATGGCGCGGCGCTCCGGCGCGCCGGGATTCACAAGGTCCGCCACCAGCGCCCATTCGAGCACGAACAGGAGGACGAAGAGGACGCTCGCTCCCGCGAGCAGAGGCCTGCGGGCCGCCGCCCGGTCCATGCCCGCCCTAAGCCTTGCCGCGTGGCTGATGAGATAGCCGGTGAGGAAATACGGTGCCAGGTAGACCGCCTTGTAGGACGAGAAGACATCCGGATGCCAGCGGTCAAGCAGAACCGATGCGAGAATGCAGGGCAGCAGCAGCACCGCCGCCGCCCGCGTCCCATTTCCTTTCAGCGCATAGGTGACGACGAACACCGTCAGCATCAGCAGAAACGTCGCCTGCAGATACCAGAAATGCTCGTACGGCAGGATGAACAGGTAGTAGTACGGCACCTGTCCTTCTCCCTGCGGCGCAAAGACCGCCTGCAGCCAGTAATGCAGCGAGCCGACGACGGCCATCGGAACCAGCAGGCGCCGCACCTTGGCACCGATCTTGCCGCGCAGCGCCGGCAGGTCGGCCGCGTAGGCGCTGAACACGAAGCCGGATATGAAGGAAAACAAAGGCATCCGCACGTCGATGAACATGCGGTTCACGAAGCTGAAGATGTCGCCGTCCGGCAGGCGCAGGCCGTTGCTGCTGGTGTCGCCGATGACGTGATACGAGACCAGCAGGATGCAGGCGATGCCCCGCAACGTCTCGATGTAGAGGATCTTGGCTGAGGCCGGCCGCCGTGCGTCGCCACGATCGTTCATACCCATACTCCGTACACCAAGCGGCCCCTCGGCTCGGGGCCGGCACTGTCACTGTCCCCTGGTTGGATTCGCGGCTGGCCGGCCGCGCGCCGCGCCCGGCCTAGAAGCCGAGCAGCGGGGAAACAAAGGCGAGGAACCCGGCCGCGAGGATCACCGCCGCGCTGGCGACGCCGATCATCCGCAGCCGGCGCCCCCGCACCTCGCCGTCGGTCCTGATGTAGGGAACCGTCGCAAGCGGCATCTCGCCGAATGCATGCAGCAGACTCTTCGGCTCGTAGATGCGCGGATCCATCATGTCCATTGCCACCATTGCCGCGACTGCCAGCATGCCGGCCAGGAACACGCCGGCGATGGTCAGCAGTTGGCGGTTCGGTTTTTCCGGCAAGTCCGGGAATGCCGCCGGCTCGATCACCGAATAGGTCTCGCCCTTGCTCTGCTGCTCCATGTTCTCGGCCACTTCGGCGTCGGCTTCCTTGCCCTTGAAGCTCTGGTAGCGCTGCAGCGCCGCGTCGTGCTGGTTGCGCAGCGAGTTGTACTCCGCCTCCACGACCGGCGTCTGCAGGATGCGCTTCTGCAAAGCGTCGATCTGGGTCTGCAGCGCGCTTGAACGCTCGTTGACTCCACGCATCTGCGAATCCACATCGGCGAGCTGATTCTGGAGCTGGAGATACATGGGATTGTCCGGCGGACCCTGCGGCGCGGTGAACGAGGATGCCGATGGCGCCTGTGCCATATCCGCCTTGAGCTCGTCGAGCTGCCGGTGCAGCCGCTTCACTTCCGGATGGTTTTCGCCGTAACGCTGCTGGGCATCGTTGAGCTGGGCCTGCAGCTTGCTGTACTTGGCCTGATCGATCGCCACAGTGTCGACGCCGCCGATCTGCTTCTTGAGCGCATCGATCTGCCGTTCCAAGCGGACCACGTCGGGATGCTTCTTGCCATAGCGCGACGAAAGGTCGCTGTACTGCAGCTCGAGCGCCATGAGTTGCGCCTGCGGCGTCGCCGGCCGGCCATTCTCGGTCATCGGGGTGTAGGGACTGACCGTGCCCAACTGGCTATGAAGATAGGACTTCTTGTCGTTCAGGACCTGGAGGTCGGCCTGGTTCTGCATGAGTTGCGACTGCGCCTGGTTCAGCAGTTGCGTGTTCATGGCGAACTGCTCGGGCAGGCTGCCGTTGTACTTGCTCCGCAGGTCCAGGAGCTTCTTCTCCAGCTCCTGCACGTCGGCATAGAGCTTTTTCGCCTGCTCGCTCAGGAACTCGGTGGTGCCTGCGGCTTTCGCCTGCCGCGTCCGGTCGTTCTCCGCCAGATAGAGATCGGTCAACCGCGTCGCGACCTGCAGCGCCACGTTGGGGTCCTGGTCCTCGAAAGCCAGCGTGAAGGCTATGGACGCCTGTGGCTGCTGGCGCTGGCGCTGCTGCTGGGGCGTGAGGTTCGCGCTCACCACGGCCAGCGTCACCTTCGAGCGCATCTTATCGACGAGGGACGAGCGCGGCCCATGATTATCGGGGTAGAGATGGAACTGGTCGATGATGTTGCTCAGGTGCTGGCTGGTCATCACCCGCTGCTGGATCACCTGCAGGCGGTCGTTGGCGTAGGTGGAGACGGTCGACTTCACCAGATCGGCGGGAACATCCGGCTCCTCGATCAGGATGGTGGCGGTAGACATGTAGGTCGGCGGCCACGTCGCCACGATCGCGGAGGTTGCGGCAACCCCGAGCAAGCCGACCACAATCCCGATCCATTTGCGCCGGCGCAGTGCGCCCAGCACGTCGATATTGATCAGCCGGTCGTCGGTGTCCATGATCGCTGCACTGTTCATGGGCTATCCTTGTTCAGTTCTGGCGTCTCACCAGCTTGCCGCGGCGCCGCTCGAGGCGGCCATTCTGGATGACCGGCAACAGGCCAATTGCTCCTTGCAATCCCGGGTGAAGATCAAGCAGCGCGCCCCAGGGTTGGTTCCATCGTGTCGGGGCAACACGCGAGTGGCACCTCGGCCCGTCCTTTGGCATCGGATCATCGTCAGTTCCTTCGCATGATCGCCCTGAGAGGTCGAGACATGATGGCATACGACACGTGGCGGGAACCGGATTCCAGTAGGCTGCCAACCGGGACGCGGCGCGGGCCGACTGGGAAGACCCGGATATCGGCCGCGAGAAGCGCGGGTGTGCTGTTCGACATCGCGTTACCGGCAATTCGATCGCTCGGCGGCGCCGGCTTGGACGCTGCGCTGTTCCTGTTGTCCTGCATGGCGGTCCGATGAGTCTTGAGAAGTATCGCGATCCCGCATTTCTGCCAAGAACTTGCAGTGCAATATCCCCTGTTGCGCTGCAATTCCATTCTCGACCGGGTGCGGGACTTTCGCCACGGCTTGAAGACTTGACACTGAAAAGTCACAGATGCCCTCCGGCACGATGCAATCGGGCCGGAGGCACTAAGCGCCGAGCCGCGCGCAGGTTCCCGCGCCGGCGCAGAATTTCCGGACGGCAGCTCCGTCAGGCGGCGCGCCGCCGCGACGAACTCTCCAGGTCCGGCAACAGATACGTGACGAGTCCGATCGCCGGCAGGAACGCGCACAGCCGATAGACCAGCTCGACGCTGGTCAGGTCCGCCACTTCGCCCAGCACCGCGGCGCCGACGCCGCCCATGCCGAAGGCCAGGCCGAAGAACAGCCCTGCGACCATGCCGACCTTGCCCGGCATCAGCTCCTGCGCATAGACGACGATCGCCGAAAAGGCGGAGGAGAGGATGAGGCCGATCGGGATCGTCAGCACCACGGTCCAGAACTCGTTGACATAGGGGAGCGCCAGCGTGAACGGCAGCGCCCCCAGGATGGAGAACCAGATGATCTTCTTGCGGCCGATCCGGTCGCCGAGCGGGCCGCCGACCAGGGTCCCCAGCGCAAACGAGGCAAGGTAGATGAACAGATAAACCTGCGCGCGCTGCACCGGCACGCCGAAATGGTCGATCGTATAGAAGGTGTAGTAGCTGCTGAGGCTGGCGGTGTAGAAGAACTTCGAAAAGATCAGCGCCAGCAGGACCAGCAGCGCCAGGCCGATCTGCCGGCGCGTCAGGTTGGTCAGCTGCATCGCGCGATGCGCCTGGCGCGTGCGCGCCACGCGATGGGCGCTGTACCATGCTCCGACGCGCATCAGCACCAGGATCGCGACCAGCGCGGCGAACGAGAACCACGCGATGGCGCCCTGCCCGCGCGGCAGTACGATATAGGCGGCGGCCAGCGGGCCGATCGCCGAGCCGACATTGCCGCCGACCTGGAACAGGGACTGCGCCAGGCCATGCCGCCCGCCCGAAGCCAGGCGCGCCACGCGCGAGGATTCTGGATGGAACACCGATGATCCGGTTCCCACCATGGCGGCGGCCACCAGCAGCATCGGATAGCTGGACGCATAGGACAGCAGGATCAGGCCGAGCAGCGTCGATGTCATGCCGATCGCAAGCGCATATGGCTGCGGCCGGCGATCGGTGTAGAGCCCGACCAGCGGCTGCAGCAGCGATGCCGTCACCTGGAATGTCAGCGTGATCAGCCCGATCTGGCCGAAATCCAGCCCATAGCTCTGCTTGAGCATCGGATAGATCGACAGCAGCAGCGACTGCATGGTGTCGTTCAGCATGTGGCAGAAGCTGATCGCCACCAGCACAGCGAGGGCGGTTTTCTCCGCCGCCTTGTCGTCCGGGTGATGCTCCGCTGCCAGACTCGGTTCCGTAAGGCTCGTGTTGCTCATGGCCGCGCTCGATTTCTCCATCAGCCCCAGCATACCGCCCGCCGTTCTGCCTGCTTGCGAAGCTGGGCCATTTACTTTTTCGATCGGGCCAGGCACAATCCCCCGATGGTCAAGAATGCCGGCCCCTCCATCACCTACGAAGACACCCCGCGTCCGGTGGTCGCGTGCGGCAACGACTATCCGCCGGATCACGAGGTCGCGCCGCACCACCACCGGCGCTATCAGCTTCTGTACGGCGCCGTCGGCGTCATGATGGTGTGGACCGAGCACGGGGCCTGGGTGGTGCCGCCGGCCCAATGCGTGTGGATTCCGGCCGGCGTCCGGCACAGCGTCCGCGCCATCGGACGCGTCACCACCAGCAGCGTCTTCATCGAGCCGGGCGCCATCGAGGGCATGCCGAGCTCGTGCGGCGTGCTCGGAATCTCGCCGCTGATGCGCTCGCTGCTGCTCGCTGCCGTCGATGTGCCGCTGGAATACCAGGTCGAGGGACGCGACGGCCTCATCATGGCGCTGCTGCTGGAAGAGTTGCGCCGGCTCCCGATCCTGCCGCTGTCCCTGCCGTTTCCCAACGAGCGCGAGTTGGCGCGCCGCTGCCGCCGCTTCGTCAAGGATCCGAACCCGCACGAGACGATCGACGAATGGGCGGAGAATCTCGGGCTGAGCCGCCGCTCCTTCACGCGCCTGTTCAAGCGCGAGACCGGGATGAGCTTCGCGGCCTGGCAGCGGCAGGCTTGTCTGTTCTCGGCTTTGCCGCGCCTCGTCGCGCGCGAGCCTGTGACGCGCGTCGCCCTGGATCTCGGCTACGAAAGCCCGGCCGCCTTCACCACCATGTTCCGCAAGACGCTCGGCGTTCCACCCAGCGAATATGTGGCCGCGACCGGCGGCTGAAGGCCGCCCCGCCCTCCGATGGCATTCAGTCCGCTGGACTTGCCGGCCACGCCCGGCGCATGGCCTCCCGTCGCACCGGAAACGGCAGGGCCGGCTTTCGGGCCGCCGCGCCGCCGATTTCCCCGCAGCGCGGCAGCGCCTGGAGCATGCCCCACCCGAAGTGCGAATCCCGACCTGTCGGCCCCAGGTCACGCGCATCGGACTGCAGCCGCGATTGTGCCTCGGCCGGCGAGATCCCGCAGGTGTGGATCATCCGCGCGACCGCCGCGGTGACAAACGGAACGGCTAGCGAGGTCCCGGAGGTGATCTTCCGTGATGTCGTCGGAAGATCGATTCCGGGTGCGGAGATGTCGATGTAGTCGCCGGTGTTGGCATACCGATAGGGCTCGCCGCGGATCGAAACGGCGGTCACCGCGAAGGCGGACGGAAGGGCGGCCGGATAGACCGGCGGCGCGGAAGGTCCGCGGTTGCCGGCCGCCGCGACCAGCACCAGCCTGTCGCGCGGCAGGAGCGACATCGCATAGACCACGACCGCGTTCCTGGATGTAGACGTGACGCTGGCATTGATGACGGTCACGCCGGATTTGACCAGCCAATCGATCCCCCGAAGGAAGTCGGCGCTGCTCGCGACCGGCCCGTGCTTGCCGTTCTGGAAGATCGCGGCGTAGAACAAGGTGGCCCCGCGCAGCAGGCCTGACACGGATTCATCGCTCGCGTCGCCCACCAGCATCGCCGCGATCGCCGTGCCATGCGCCGCATCCGCCGCCGGCTCCTGCCCGGACGTGAAGCTCCGCCGCACGATCGCCGCGCCGCGCAATGCCGGATGCGACGCGTCCAGCGAACCGTCGATGGCGCCGATCCTGATGCCGCTGCCGGCGGGATCGCCGCCGGCGGGCCAGGCGATGGCGGTCAGGACCTGCAGCGGCCCGGCGATGACGGCGCGATGCGACCTCGCATCCCGTGCGAGACCGATCGGATCATCGAGTGCCATGATGGCATGGGGAAATTTCACCTGGAGGTCGGCGAGCGCGGCAGACGACCGCATCCGATCAGGAGTGGAAACCACCATCAGCGAAAGATTCAGCGCATCCAGGCGCTCGGCGCTCTCGAGTGCGAAGCCGCTGCCCAGCACATAGGCGCGAAGATCGGACGATGGGTCGGCCAACAGAATCCGATCCAGCCCTTCATCGCCGTCGCTGGCGATCTGGCTGGCTGCCGCCGAAAAGCCGGCGAGCGGGGCGACGGTCAGAGCAAATGCGAGCAGCGTTCGATGCGCAGCGATCAAGCGGAGTCACCAGCAGGGTCATGCGTCACGATGGCGGGAATGAAAGAGCGGTTTCGCCGGTTCCAGCCGCTCCGGCAACTTTCGCGCGATGTCACATTGCGGTCACCGGATTGCGCTGCCGCATCTCTGCCGCAAGAGCGGGAAGGGGTCAGCCTGGCGAGCGAATGGAAGCCCGCATGCCACATGACAGTCTTGGCTCATCGGCAAATGCCTGATTCAATGCCGCCCGGGTTGCAATGAACGAAGATGGTCTGCATGCATGCCGATGTCGCACTTCTTGTCGGAGCAGGTTAGATGACGGGACCGAACGGGCGCATCCGCATCGGCATAGATCTCGGCGGCACCAAGACCGAAGTGCTGGCGATCGACCGCGACGGCCGCGAGCTGGCGCGCCACCGTGTTCCGACGCCCCGCCATGACTACGAGGGTTCGGTTCGCCTGATGGTGCAGCTGGTCGCGCGGATGGAACGGGAAACCGGACGCACCGGCACGGTCGGCGTCGCCATCCCTGGATCGATCTCGGCCGTCACCGGGCTTGTCAAGAATGCCAACTCGACCTGGCTCAACGACAGGCCGCTGGACCGCGACCTGTCGGCGGCGCTGCATCGTCCGGTGCGCTGCGTGAACGACGCCAACTGCCTGGCGGTGTCCGAAGCGACCGACGGCGCGGCGGCCGGCGCCGCCCTCGTGTTCGCCGCCATCCTCGGCACCGGATGCGGCGCCGGGATATCGGTGCATGGCCGGGCACATGCCGGACCGAACGGTGTTGCCGGCGAGTGGGGCCACAATCCCCTGCCCTGGCCGTCGCCGGACGAAGTGCCCGGCCCATCCTGCTATTGCGGCAAGCATGGCTGTCTCGAAACCTGGATCTCCGGCAGCGGCATCGAGGACGATCACGAGCGCACCACAGGCATCAGATTGCGCGGACGCGAAATCCTGGCGAAAGCCGAGAGCGGCGACGCGATGACCGAAGCCGCCGTCCAGCGCTACCAGAGCCGCCTCACGCGCGGCCTCGCGCACGTCATCAACATCCTCGATCCCGATGTGATCGTGCTGGGCGGCGGCATGTCACGGATCGAGCGCTTGTATCCCTACATCCAGCGGCATCTTCCCGAGTTCGTGCTGGGCAAGGAGTGCGGAACGCCCGTGCGCCCGGCACGGCACGGCGATTCCAGCGGCATCCGCGGCGCAGCATGGCTGTGGCCCGCAGAAGAGGGATGACAAAGTCGTCTCAGCGACCAATCTATCTCGTGCTGCCTTCCCCAGTCCGAAAGAAGACCAATGGTTCAACAGACTCATGTTCGTTTGAATGACGGCGCACAGATGCCGCAGATCGGCTTCGGCGTCTGGCAGGTGGAGAATGCACAGGCGCCCAACGCCGTCCAGGCCGCGCTCGAGGCCGGCTACCGTTCGATCGACACCGCCGCGATCTATGGCAACGAGGAAGGCGTGGGCGCCGGCATCCGCGCCGCCGGGATTCCGCGCGACCAGCTCTTCATCGCCACCAAGCTGTGGAACGACCGCCACGGCGCCAAGGCCGCGCCCAAGGCGTTCGAGGAAAGCCTGGAGCGGCTGCGGCTCGACTATGTCGACCTCTATCTCATCCACTGGCCGACGCCGCGCGCCAATCTCTATGTCGAGACCTGGCGCGCCTTGCAGGACATCAGGAACAGCGGCCGCGCCAAATCGGTCGGCGTGTCCAATTTCACGGTCGCGCATCTGGAGCGATTGCTGGGCGAGACCGGCATCGCGCCGGCGATCAACCAGATCGAGCTCCACCCGCGCTTCCAGCAGACCGCGCAGCGGGAGTTCCACGCCAGGCACGGCATCGTCACGGAATCGTGGAGCCCGCTCGGCCGCGGGCGCGCGGTGAAGGACCCGCTCATTGCCGGCATTGCCGCAAAGCACGGCCGCACGGCGGCTCAGGTCACGCTGCGCTGGCACATACAGAACGGCCTGGTCGCGATCCCGAAATCCGTGACGCCGTCGCGCATCCGCGAGAATCTCGATGTGTTCGGTTTCGAGTTGACGCAGGATGACATGGCGAAGATCGCCACGCTCGACAACAGCCGGGGCCGCGTCGGTCCCGATCCCGAACTTTTCACCTAGGGAGGCGCGTCATGGACTATGTCAGGCTTGGAAGGACCGGGCTCAAGGTCTCCCGCATCTGCCTCGGATGCATGACCTATGGCGTGCCGGAGCGCGGCTCGCATCCCTGGACGCTGGATGAGGAGAAGAGCCGGCCGCTCATCAAGCAGGCGCTGGAGCTCGGCATCAACTTCATCGACACCGCCAACACCTATTCCGACGGCACCAGCGAGGAGATCGTCGGCCGCGCGCTGCGCGATTTCGCCAGACGCGAGGAAATCGTGCTGGCCACCAAGGTCTACATGAAGATGCGCCCGGGTCCGAACGGCGGCGGCCTGTCGCGCACGGCGATCTTCAACGAAATCGATGCCAGCCTGAAGCGGCTTGGCACCGACCATGTCGATCTCTACCAGATCCACCGCTGGGACTACGACACGCCGATCGAGGAGACGCTGGAGGCGCTGCACGACCTCGTCAAGGCCGGCAAGGCGCGCTACATCGGCGCCTCCTCGATGTTCGCGTGGCAATTCGCCAGGTCGCTCTATGCGGCGGACGCCCATGGCTGGACGCGCTTCGCCAGCATGCAGAACCATCTCAACCTGATCTACCGCGAGGAGGAGCGCGAGATGCTTCCGCTGTGCGCGGCGGAAGGGATCGGCGTCATCCCCTGGAGTCCGATGGCGCGCGGGCGCCTCACGCGCGACTGGAGCGAGAGCACCAGGCGGCTGGAGACGGACGAGTATGCCCGCACGCTCTATCGGGCGACCGAAGATGCCGACCGCAAGGTCGCGGAGCGCGTGGCGGAGGTGGCGAAGGCCCGCGGCGTCCCGCGAGCGCAGGTCGCGCTCGGCTGGCTGCTGGCGAAGCCGATCGTGACCGCGCCGATCATCGGCGCCTCGAAGCCGGGCCATCTGACGGACGCGGTGGCCGCCCTGTCGCTGAAGCTCTCCGCCGAGGAGATCACGGCGCTCGAGCAACCATACGTTCCGCACGCGGTGGCGGGGTTCTCATGATCGCATGCGGCGGCGGCGCAGCGCATCCGGCAGCGGTCGAGGAACCAGCCGGCCGGATATAGTTACGATGCATGGCAGCGGGCGCTCCCGTAGGGACCCTCGACCGGTCGGCCCGCGGACGGCGGCCACGGCGGGAGTCCCTGTGATCGCCGTCACCGTGCGCAGCGGGTCGGGCGCATCGCCCGCTTTGATCTTTGATGGCTTCCAGCCTATAGTACCGGCCGGGGATTTCCACATCGCCGGCAACGTGCGAACGACCATGACCATGCATGACAGTATGATGCTGCCTGCCCGCGGAACGGTTCGGCCGCCTCACCCCATCGGATCGCGATGAGCCACGGCAACACCGTCGCCTCGTTCCGGGTCATGCGGGTCTTGGGGTGCATCGGAATGGCACTCTCGGTCGCATGGGGATCGGCGGGCGCAGCGGCGCAGGACGAGATCGACCGGTGCGCGGCGCCGCTGGCGCAGGCAGGCGAGAGCATCGATCCGGTCTCCTTCTGGAACGGCGACCGCGAGATCTTCGTCTGGCGGCGGCAGGATGGCGACCGGTATGCCTATCGCATCGTCGGAGACATCGTCGAGCTGACGCCGAGGCTGTTCTCCGCCCTGGCGACGGTGCCCGGCCAATCGCTGCGCGACGTCACCGAGATCAGCATCGACGCGCGCGAGATCATCGTCGCGATGCCGATCCGCCTCGCGGACGGCGCGATCAAGCTCTATGCGGACGACGTGCGTTTCACCGGCGATGGCTCGCTCTCGCTCATGGAGCCGCCGGCGCAGCGCGACCAGATGATCGAGATCGTCGCCGGCACGCTGGACCTTGCGCACGCCCCGGACATGCCGTTCCTGTTTCCCACCCAAGGCTGGGTCCTGAACGGCGCGCCGCAATGGCCGCTGCGCGATGGCGCCAGGCGCCTGCTGCGCGTGAAGGTTCGCACCGTCGTTCCCGGCGCGGGCGCGAGCGAGGCTTCGCAGAAGCAGCTGAAGGACGACCCGCTGCGCTGGTTCCACAACAGGACGGCCGACCAGGGGTTCGATTCAGGGCTGCCGAAGAAAGTCTGGTCCGCCGGCTATGACATCGCGATCGGCGATGCGGGCGGGAGCATCTACGACGGCCTGTTCGGAGCGACGCTGCTGTGGCCCGATATTGCCGTCGTGAAGCTCTCGCGGCTGTGGACGCGGGCGCCGTTCGACCCCGCGGTCGATGCGTTCGTGCGCGCCAGGATGGACGAGTTGATGCCGCGCTTGAAGCGGCGCGCCAGCAAGGCGGCGGTCGGCACGCTGAACCTGATCCACGCGCAGATGGCGCTCGGCCTCGATCCTTTCGGCTATCGGCCCAGCGAAGTCCCGATGACCGGCCTGTCGGACCGCCTCAAGGCATTCCAGAAGTCGCTCGACGAGGTATTCGGCGCCGGCAAGAAGGCTGGAACGCTCGCGCTCTGGGACGAGGCGCGGCTGATAGCGCTCGACACCGACCAGCTTGCGGACACCGGCAAACAGATAGACCGGCTCGACCGGATGCTGCGGGATGCGAGCAGGCAGCGCGCCGCCGCGGCCCAGCGCATCGAGGAGAACACCGCCCGGCTGCTGGCGATGATCCAGGACGGCCAGGGCAAGATCGCCGAGGCCGCGACCATCGATGAGCAGCTGCTCGCGCAATACAATCAGGAGAAGGACCAGGCGCTCAGCTTCGGCCGGATCGTCGATGATCTCGTGGTCGACGAGATCACACTTGGCATCGGCCGTCCCGCCGCCGCGCCCTACGCCCTCGGCTGGAGTCCCGGCACGACGAGCCCGGCCTCCTACTACGGCACCAGGGAGAATGGGGGTCCGGCCGGCGCGCCGGCGAATCTGCGCGAGATCGCAGACCGCTACCAGCGCTACGCGGCGCTGATTGGCGATTTCGGTACGGCCTGGAAGGCGGTGGGGCCGCACCTCGCCGCCGCGCTTGGCGACCTCGCCGGGCGGCAGAAGAACGAATCCGAGCTTGCCGCCTTCAATGCGGCGATGGACGAGGCGTCGATGAAGGCCGAGGCCCTGCGGGCCGGTTTGCCCGACGGGCCGGCGGAATTCACCCTCGGCCTCAACGACTACATGCCGGTCGATCCCGACCAGAACAAGAAGTGGCTGACCTTGCTGAAGGAGGCGGAGGCATCGACCGGGACCGCGGGCAACCTGCAGGCCATGATCCTGGCGGACGAACAGCAGGTGCGCGCGGTCGACGCCGAGCTGCAGTGGCTGGGCGCCCTGCGCGAAGACCTGCTCTCGCTGAAGGCGCTGCCGAAGGAGGAAGCCGTCCAGCGCCAGGCGCTGCTCGCCGGGCTCATGCGCGCGCGGCTGCTGACCGACGTGGCGCGGTCCGCCATGATGCTGCGCCGGGGATTCTACTACGTGACGGGGGAGGACATCGCGGCGCCGGACCAGGCGCTCCGTCCGTTCGACGATGCGCTGGCGGCGCAGGGGCTCGATATGCGTCATCCCGAGCTCTACGACCCGGCGCAGATGCAGCTCGCGCTGGGAGCGGACCGCACGGCCATCGGCCAATACTATCAAACCTTCGCTGGCGGCCTGGCTGAGAAGGCGGGCGCCTTGGTGGACCGGCAGCCCGCCGTTCCGCCCGGCGTCGAATTCTTCCGCGCAGCGTACGAAGACGATGTGAGCCACGACCTCGAGGCTTCCTTCCTGCGCATGCGCTTCCTCGATTCGCTCAATCGCTCGATCGCCGCGCAGATCGCCCTCGGCCGGTCGGGATCCGGCTTCGCATCGCATCCGATCCTGGTCCCGATCAGGATCAGCCCGCCCGGGCCGAGCGGCGGCGCCCAGTTCCTTCTGGGAGCCGCCGTGACCAAGGTGCATTTCCAGGGCGACCCGAAAATGCCGGCCGGCATAGACCTGCGCGTCGAGCATCCGCGCTGGGGCGAGGTCACCATCGATGGCATTTGCCGTCGCGTGATCGACGTCTCCGATGGTCCGGCGGGCGTCGAAACCGGCTTTTCCACCACCATCTCGCTCATCCGCGATGTGAATGAGGATTGGAAGGAGTCCGTGGCGACCGATCAGCCGTTCGCCCGGATCCTGGACAGCGCCTTCCCGCTGCAGGCGCCCTACTATGCCTATGTCGACGTGTCCCAGCCGGGCGCCTGGACCAGCGCGCCGGTGATCGACGAGATCGAGATCCAGTTCGTGAAGACGGGGACCAAGGTGCAATGAGGCAGCGCCGGACATGGCGATCGGTCGCGGGTGGCGCCTGCATTCTGGCGGCCCTCGGCACCTCCGCCACCGCGGGCGCCGAGGTGCCGCTGCACGAGATCTATTTCCACGATGCCGCCAGGAACCGTGTCGGCGACACGGTCATCGTGCAGACCAATCCCGAGACCGAGATCCTCGTCTTCAATGGCGGTGAACTCGCGCTGGAAGGCCGCAACCTGATCGTCATTGCGCGCCACGCCCGGATCGATGCCGACACATTCATCCGCTCGTTCACGCTGGCCGCCAGGCGCGCGAAGGCGGGCGAACCTGGCCAGGCAGCGAACGGCCCGGACGGCGCGAAGGACGGCGATCCCGGCGGCAATGGCGCGCCGGGCAAATCCGGCGCCGCCGGCGACGACGGCGCGGCGGCGGGCAAGCTGGTGCTGCGCATCGGCTCGGTCTCAGGCGCTGGCCGCCTGATCGTCGATTTGTCCGGCCAGGACGGCGGCAAGGGCCAGCGCGGCGGACAAGGCGGCGATGGCGGCAACGGGCGCAATGGCAGGGAACAGGCGTGCGGCGCCGATGGCAGCCGGGCAAACGGCGGCGACGGCGGCTCGGGTGGCATCGGCGGTCAGGGCGGCCAAGGCGGGCGCGGCGGCAGCGGCGGCATCGTGGTCTATTCCGAGGCGATGAGTCCGTTGATCGCGAGCAGGCACCTGTTGATCGATACCGCGGCGGGCAGGCCGGGCGCCGGCGGCGATCCCGGCGAAGCGGGCAATCCGGGCAGCGGCGGTATCGGTGGGGCGGGCGTAATGGGATGCGGCAATGCGGGCGCCGATGGCGCGCAGGGCGGCCGCACATCGGGCGCGCTGCCCGGATCAGCGGGACAGCCCGGCGGCGCGGGCACTGCCGTCGAGGAAGAAACGCCATGAAACCGCTGCCGCGCTTACTGCAATTCCTGGCCGCGCTCCTCATTGCCGCCGCGGCGTCAAAGGCGGCGCTGGCGCAGACCGTTGTGCCATTCGAGCAGGTCTTCAATCTCGGCAACGAGCTCGGCATCCGGATCGAGCTCGATCCGACCGACGATGTCCTGGTGTTCAACGGCGGCACCTACATCCTCTGGGGCCGCAATCTCGAGATCCATGCGGGGCGCATCCGCATCAATGCCGACACCATCATCCAGGCCTTTCCGCGCGGCAGCCTGCCGGATCTTGCAAGCGACGGCGTTCCCGGCGGCCCCAGCGCCGCCGCCGGCAATGGCGGGTTCGGCTATCCCGGCATCGCCGCGGGGACGGTGCTCATCCGCGGCACCTCGATCGAGGGCTCGGGCCGGCTCATCATCCTCAATGACGGCATGGATGGCGGCGCCGGCGGCAATGGCGGTCCGGGAGGTCCAGGCGGTCCCGGCGGCCCCGGCGCCGACACGCAATGCCACTGCGAGGCATCGAGCTGCGCGGTCACGTCGTGCCTCGGCTCCATCCTGCCGGAGACCGAGGCAGCCGGTGTCGGGGATCCGGTGATCGCGCAGTCGATGTCCGGCTATCTCAAGCTGATGCAGGATGCCAAGATCCTGAAGAGCAAGACCGACCGCGAAGGCCGCGAACCCTGGCTGCGATCCTTCCAGGTCTGCACGCCGACCGCGACCGGATCGAGCGGGGACGAAGGCACGAAGGGCGGCGCGGGCGGCAATGGCGGCCCAGGCGGCAATGGGGGGACCGGCGGCAATGTCGCCTATGTGCCGGAGCTGCAAAGCGCCTTCGACCGCGGCCAGATCATCGCCTCGGTATCCGGCGGCGTCGGCGGCAAGCCGGGCAAGCCGGGAGAGCCCGGCGAAGGCGGCGAAGGCGGGCCCGGCGGCATGAAGGGCTGCGAACACCAGTCGCGCTTCGACGTCGGGCCGAAAGGCGACCCCGGCGACCGCGGCAAGGCGGGGGCCGCCGGCAAGGCCGGCGCAGCCGGCAAGATCTACGTCATACAGGATTGACTGCGCGCTACGCGGCGAAGGCTGCCAGCTTCGGCGCCGCGGCGCGCAGGTAGTCGGCGAGCGGCATGAAGATCGAGCGGTCGAGCCGTGCCGCGTTGAACACCACCTCCTCGTTGGCCTGGATCGCGGGATCGGCCACCAGCGGCAGACCCCGGTCGAACGTGAAGGGCGGAACCGCGCCCATCGCGCAGCCGGTCAGCATCTGCGCATCCTCCGGCGCGGCGAAGCACGCCTTCCTTGCGCCGAATGCGCCCGCCAACGCCGCAAAGTCGCAGCGCCGGTCGCCCGGCAGCACCGCCAGTGCGAACTCGGATGCGCCGCCCTTCAGCGCAACCACCATCGCCTTCAGCGCCTGCGACGGGCGATTGCCGCGGATGACGCTGATTGCCTCGGACCGGCCCTCCGCCGCGTGCTCGACGATGCGGAACCTCGCGCCCGCCGCCTCGACATGCGAGACCAGGCGCGCGTGACTGTCCACCACAGCCTCCTTCTACATGGATGTCCGGCGCAGGTGCGCGAGCACCGGCGCGTCGATGGTGCGGGCCTTGAAGTCGACGCGCTCCTCGAAATTCTCCGATGCGACGAAAGCGTCGAGCGCCTGCGCCGTCGTGTCGTCCCACTGCGCCGTTTCCTCGCCGCGATAGTGGCCGGCGCGCTTCATGATGCGCTTGAGGTCGAGCAGGATCGTGCCCTCGATGCGCAGCTTCTCCGCAGCCGGGCTGGCGCCGAAATATAGGTCGTGCAGGCCGAGCAGGCGCTGCAGTTCCCTGACCGGATCGGCATGGTCGTCGACGCGCAGGTCGACCAGCACGTCATTCATTCCACCGTAGCCGCCGTTCGGCCGCACGACATAGAGCGCCGATGCCTGCCGGCCGCGGCTGTCGCCGCCGGCGCCTTCGCCCGCGGCCAGCGCGCCCACCAGGCGGTGGGCGAGATCGCCCGCCGCCGCCTGGAACGTGGCGGCCATGGCATCGACCGTGTCCTGCCCCACCAGGATGTTGCCCTGGCATGCGAAGCCCTCGCCCACGCGATGGCCGGCCCAGGCATGGCAGCCGGCGCCGGTGTGGGCGGCCGCGCCGCCCCGCGCATCGACCAGGCCGACCTGCCGCAGGTCGCGGCCGGCATCGTCGGCGACCAGGCGCGCGAGCGCTTGGCCAGCCGACAATCCGTCGCGCATCATGCGAACGCCCTCAGGCCCATAGGCGGTGTTGGCGAAACTCTGCGTCGCCACCGCCCCCGCGCCGGCGCTGGCCCAGGGAACAACCGCGCCGCAGGCCAGGAATTTAGACGCCACCGCGATACCAAGATCTCCGGTCGCGAGGTTGGCCGCGACGATAGAGAATGTTGTTACGATACAATGGCCGTGCGTGTTGCTTCTCATGGTCTTTTTCCTGTCGGGGACCAAATCTTCGCGCGATGATGGTGTGCGGAGCGATTGACACCACCCGCATGAAGGTTGACTCGCCCCGCCGTTCTATCAAGACTATTTATCACATAAAAAACACAGGGAGGTTGTCATGCACGCGCATATCACGCGCCGCTTGTTCCTGGGCGGTTCCTCCGCATCGGTTTTCATGCTGAGCCGCGCCATCCGGGCAAGCGCGCAACAATCGATCGACGAGGTCCACTGGGCGCTGCCCTCGGTCAAGGACACGATGTTCGTGCCGCGCGCCTGGAGCACCTATGTCGGCGCCATCATGTCGCTGGTGCAGGAAGGGCCGCTCGCCTTCGGCGACGATCTCTCGCTGCAGCCGGCGATCTGCGAATCCTGGAAGCAGACCGACGACACAAGCTACATCTACACGCTCCGCAAGGGCGTGACCTTCGGCGACGGGTCGCCGCTCACCGTCGACGACATCGTCGCCTCGTTCCAGTACCATATGAATCCGAAATCGGGCTCGCAGCTCGCGGCGTTCTTCAGCTCGGTCGACACCGTCACCGCCAGCAGCGACAGCGACGTGACGGTGAAGCTGAAGTCGCCGAACGTGCAGTTCCAGTACACGCCGGCCCACATGGCGGGATTCATCTTCAGCAAGAAGCAGCTTGAGGAATCGCCGGAGGACATCGGCTCGCCTGACGCGCTGCCGCTCGGCACCGGGCCTTACAAGCTGGTCGAGTTCGTGCCGGCCGACCGGGCCGTGGTGGAGGCGCGCGACGATTACTGGGGCACCAAGCCGGTCGCCAAGCGCATCGTGTTCTCCTCTATCCCCGACCGGCAGACCCGGCTGCTCGCAGCCCAGAACGGCGACATCGACGGGACCTTCGATCTCGCGATCTCCGACATCGACCAGTGGAAGGCCCTGGGCAATGTCGATGTCATCACCGCGCCGTCGCTCGGCGTCTTCATGCTGACCATGGACCAGTCCGCGCCGCCGTTCGACGACATCCACGTCCGCAAGGCGATCTCC
>DASSBF010000178.1:0-8674 GCA_035699005.1 Dongiaceae bacterium | reverse complement strand
CGGCTATCACATGGGCAACACGGCGGAGAACGTGGCGGAGAAGTGGCAGATCACCCGCGAAGCCCAGGACAAGTTCGCCGCCGCCTCGCAGAACAAGGCGGAGGCCGCGCAGAAGGCCGGCAGGTTCAAGGACGAGATCGTCCCTGTCACGATCGCGAGCCGCAAGGGCGACATTGTGGTCGCCGATGACGAATATCCCCGCCACGGCACCAACATCGAAACGCTCGCCAAGCTGCGCCCGGCGTTCAAGAAGGACGGCACGGTGACGGCAGGCAACGCCTCCGGCATCAATGACGGCGCCGCCGCGCTCATCCTGATGAGCGCGGAGAATGCCGCGAAGCGCGGCCTGAAGCCGCTGGCGCGTATCGCCTCCTGGGCGACCGCCGGCGTCGATCCGGCGGTGATGGGGTCGGGGCCGATCCCGGCCAGCCGCAAGGCGTTGCAGAAGGCCGGCTGGAAGGCCGAGGAGCTCGACCTGATCGAGGCCAACGAGGCTTTCGCGGCCCAGGCCTGCGCGGTCAACAAGGATCTCGGCTTCGATGCGTCCAAGGTCAACGTCAACGGCGGGGCTATCGCCCTCGGCCATCCGATCGGCGCGTCGGGCGCCCGCATCTTGGTGACGCTGCTGCACGAGATGCAGAAGCGCAATGCGAAGAAAGGTCTGGCGACTCTGTGCATCGGCGGCGGCATGGGCATCGCCCTCACCGTCGAGCGCTGATAGGGCCGCAAGACGAACCAGTCAGGGAGGATCAGATGGCGCGCGTTGCAGTGGTGACCGGCGGAACCCGCGGCATCGGGGAAGCGATCTCGGTCGCCTTGAAGAAGCATGGCTACAAGGTTGCGGCGAACTATGGCGGCAACGACGCGGCGGCGGAGGCGTTCGCGCAGAAATACGGCATCCCGGTCTACAAGTTCGATGTCAGCGACTTCAATCAGTGCCAAGCCGCGATCGCGAAGATCGCGGGAGAGCTGGGCCCGGTGGAGATTGTCGTCAACAATGCCGGCATCACGCGCGACGGCACCATGCACAAGATGTCGCCGGAGATGTGGAACCAGGTGGTGGCGACCAATCTCGGCTCCTGCTTCAACCTGTGCCGCTGCGTGATCGACGCCATGCGCGACCGCGGCTTCGGCCGCATCGTCAACATCGGCTCGATCAACGGCCAGGCCGGCCAGTACGGCCAGGTGAACTACGCGGCCGCCAAGTCCGGCATCCACGGCTTCACCAAGGCGCTGGCGCAGGAAGGCGCGGCCAAGAACATCACCGTCAACGCCATCGCGCCGGGCTACATCGACACCGACATGGTGCGCGCGGTGCCGCCGCAGGTGCTGGAGAAGATCGTCGCCAGGATCCCGGTCGGCCGCCTCGGCCGGGCGGAGGAGATCGCGCGCGGCGTCCTCTTCCTGGTGGCGGACGATGCCGGCTTCATCACCGGCTCGACACTCTCCATCAACGGCGGCCAGCACATGTATTGAGGGGTCCGATGGCGCTTTATCCGTTCGTCGAAGAATCGGCAGCCAGCGCCGAGGTGCGCGCGGTCTACGAGGACATCAAGAAGACCCGCAACGTCGACTGGATCAACAATTTCTGGAAGGTCATCGCCAACGACCCGGCGATGCTGAAGCGCACCTGGGAGAGCGTGAAGCAGGTGATGGCGCCGGGCGCGCTCGATGCCCGCACCAAGGAGATGCTGTATCTTGCCGTCTCCATGAGCAACAGCTGCGATTATTGCACCGTCTCCCACACCGCGGGGGCGCGCAAGGCCGGCATGACCGACGCCATGCTGCACGAACTGATCGCCGTCGTCGGCATGGCCAACGAGACCAACCGCCTGGTCAACGCCTACCGCGTCGAGCCGGACGCGAAGCTGGTCGAAGCGGCCAAGGGACCGAAAGGGTAGAGCCGGCCGACTCTCCACATTCAAATTATCCTTCCCCTCTTGTGGGGGAAGGTTGCGCAGCCTTAGCGAACGAAGTGAGCTTAGGCGGAGCTGGATGGGGGGTAGCGCGGCGACAGCCGCGCGCGCTCGAAAGAGCGCCAATCATCGAAGCCGCAGCGCTGCATCACCCCCCCATCCCAACCTTCCCCCACAAGGGGGGAAGGGGTTGTTCTTTGTGTGGCAACGATAAATCTGTTGGTCAGGTGTCGGCCCCAGGCATACTCGTTCGTCCTCTGAAGGAACCGAGGTGCCCATGCTCTACGCCGTCCTTTGCTACAACTCTGAAGACACGGTCTTTTCCTGGTCCAAGCAGGAGGAAGAGACCGTGATGACCAGGCTCATCGCCGCCCAGGAGAAGATGGCGCGGGCCGGCAAGCTGGGGCCGGTCGCGCGCCTCATGCCGACCACCGCCGCCACCACCCTGCGCAAGGACCGCGAGGCGCCGATCGTGATCGACGGGCCGTTCACCGAGACCAAGGAGCAGCTGCTCGGCTTCTATGTGGTCGATTGCGAGTCGCTCGAGGAGGCGCTGGATTTCGCCCGCGAGCTCGGCAAGGTCAACCCGGGCGGGGCGTATGAGATCCGGCCGCTGCTGGTGTTCAACCCCGGAACCCTGGCGACATGAACGACATTGCCTGGATCGACGCGGCCCTGACCTCCGCGCGGCCGCGGGCGGTCAGCGCGCTGCTGCGCTATTTCCGCAATCTCGACAGCGCGGAGGAGGCGTTCCAGAACGCCTGCCTCAGGGCGCTCGATGCCTGGCCGCGCAACGGCCCGCCGCGCGATCCCGCCGCCTGGCTGATCATGGTCGGCCGCAATGTCGGAATCGATGC
This sequence comes from Dongiaceae bacterium, assembly GCA_035699005.1. Taxonomy (GTDB): domain Bacteria; phylum Pseudomonadota; class Alphaproteobacteria; order Dongiales; family Dongiaceae; genus Dongia_A. Next base: position 5,901 of record DASSBF010000178.1, on the reverse strand, counting down.
CGCGCGCCGGCTGGCGAAACAGCAGCCGCTGCCGGAAGACGATTCGCTCTCCGATTTGGGCGATGCCGAGGCCGCGATTGCCGACCGGCTGGACGAATCGCACTACCGCGACGACATCCTGCGCCTGCTTTTCATCTGCGGCCATCCGGAGCTGCCGGCGACCCAGCAGATCGCGCTTGCCCTGCGCGTCGTCTCCGGCCTCACCGTGCCGCAGATCGCGCGCGCCTTCCTGGTCGGCGACAGCGCGATGGAACAGCGCATCACCCGCGCCAAGGCCCGCATTGCCAAGGCCGAGGTGCCGTTCGAGACCCCGGGCGCGCCGGAGCGGGCCGAGCGCTTCGCCGCCGTCGCCGCCATGATCTATCTCGTCTTCAACGAGGGCTATTCCGCGACCGGCGGCGAGCTCCCGCTGCGCGCGCCCTTGTGCGAGGAGGCGATCCGCCTCGCGCGCCTGCTGCTGCGCCTCTTTCCCAACGAGCCGGAGATGATGGGCCTGACAGCCCTGCTGCTGCTCCAGCATGCGCGCGCGGCGGCGCGGTTCGACGCCGACGGCGCCATCATCCTGCTGGAGGACCAGGACCGCACCCTATGGAACAAGACCATGATCGCCGAGGGCCTCGCGCTGATCGACAAGGCGCTGCGCCATCGCCGCCCGGGCCCGTACCAGGTGCAGGCGGCGATCGCCGCGCTCCACGGCCGCGCCGCGCGCTTCGAGGACACCGACTGGGCCGAGATCGACCAGTTGTATGCCACGCTGGAGCGGTTGACGCCCTCGCCGGTCGTCACGCTCAACCGCGCCGTTGCGGTCTCGAAAGTGAAGGGGTCGGAGGCGGCCCTGAAGATGATCGAGCCGCTGGCGCCGGCACTTTCCGGCTATTTCTACTTCTTCGGTGTCAGGGGCGCGATGCTGCAGCAGCTTGGCCGCAACGAGGAGGCGCGCGTCGCCTTCAACCGCGCCATCGCCCTCGCCAACAACGCGGCCGAGGCCGCCCACATCCGCCGCCAGCTCGACCGCCTGCAGAAAAAAGTTTGAAGGTGGTGTCTGCACCGCTTGCGTCGGTTCGTCCTAGGGACAGAGAGCCAGACAAGAGGAGACGACGATGTGTGGAGCGACCCAGACACCCGATGCCGACCGCGAGCTGGTGCTGACCCGCCTGATCGACGCGCCGCGGGAGAAGCTGTTCCGCTGCTGGACCGAGCCTGCCCTCATCAAGCAGTGGTTCGCGCCGCTGCCCTGGACCACGCCGCACGCCGAGATGGATGTGCGGCCGGGCGGCTCCAGCCTGGTCGTGATGCGCGGTCCGGACGGCAACGAATTTCCCAATCCGGGCGTCATCCTGGAAGTGGTGAAGAACGAGAAGCTGGTCTTCACCGACGCCTATAGCAAGGCATGGGAACCGTCGGCCAAGCCGTTCATGACCGCGATCATCACCTTCGCGGACGAAGGCGGCAAGACGCGCTACACCGCCCGCGTGCTGCACTGGACCGCGGAAGACAAGAAGACCCACGAAGACATGGGCTTCCACCAGGGCTGGGGCCAGTGCGCCGACCAGCTCGCCGCGCTGGCCAAGAAGATCTGACTCTCGAGACTGCCAATGTTCCCCCTCCCCCAAGCTGGGGGAGGGCTGGGGTGGGGGAAGCGAGCGAAGATTCTCTCGCACCGAAACGCGGCTTCCCCCTCCCTAACCTCCCCCGTGTCGGGGGAGGGGATAAACCACCATACGAAACTGCAACCGCAATCCAGAGGGGATTTGCCATGGATACGACCACGCCTGCCAACTCGGGTTCCAAAGCCGCACGCACAGCAAGCTATGTCATGAGCGGCCTGGTCATGCTGTTCCTGCTGTTCGATGCCGGCATCAAGCTGGTGCCGCTCGACATCGTCACGCAGGCCTCGGCGCAGCTCGGGCTGCCCACCGATCCCGGCTTCGCGCGCGCGCTCGGCATCCTGACCCTGATCGGGGTCGTGCTTTACGCCATCCCGCGCACTGCGGTACTGGGCGCCATCCTGCTGACTGGCTACATGGGCGGCGCGATCGCGACCCACCTGCGTATCGGCAGCCCGCTCTTCAGCCACGTGCTGTTCGGTTTCTATCTCGGCGTGCTGATCTGGGGCGGGCTCTATTTGCGCGATGAGCGGGTGCGCAGCCTCATCCCGTTCCGCCGCTAGCGGCCAGGCGCCGCCCTGCCTGGCCAAACCGGTGTGTGGGTTCATCAATTTTGCCCTGCTTTAAGTCAAATTTAACCGAACCCGTCAACCATGGCCGGCGGAGGAGATCGGCATGGCCAAGGCGCCGGAAGCAAAGGAGTCCAAGGAGGATGCGGGCGAATCGCTGGCCGTCGTGCCGAGCGATCTCGACGAACGCACGCACGCCGAGATGCTGATGATGTACAACGAAGGCGCGACCTCCGTGCGTTTCGCCAAGTCGCAGCAATGGACCACCACCGCCGGCGCGATCTCGCTGTTCGTCATCCTCGGGATCCTCGGCCAGTTCGGGCCGCATTACGGCTTCATGATCCAGGCCATCATCATCACCAGCATGGTGGTGAGCGGCGGCACCATCTACTCCCTCGCCATCTATCAGTTCTGGCAGCAGGCGGAGCGCGGCAAGCTCGACATGATCAGCGACCGCTTCTCCAACGTGCTACGCGACGTGCGCGGCGTGCTGCCGCGGCGCGAGGCCAACATCCACCGCTACATCCTGCTGTTCTTCATGATCGCGGTGATCCTGGTCGCCAACTGGCTGCTGATCCTCTATCTGAAGCCCTACATCCATTTCAACTAGCAGGGCCGCTTGCTTGACAAGGCGCGGGCGCCGTGCGAGGCACGCCGCCCATGTCCGCCCCGGCCCATCCCGAAAGACTGCGCGCGACCCTGGTCGGCTTCGTCGCCGTGCTGCTGTGGGCGACGCTGGCTTTGTTCACGACCGCGACCGGGCGGGTGCCGCCGTTCCAGCTCCTCAGCCTCACCTTCGGGATCGCGTTCGCGGTTTCGCTGCTGCGCTGGTCCTGGCTGGCGCGGCGCAACCATGCGGAGTTCCGGCGCATCTTTCGCCAGCCCTGGCCGGTCTGGCTGATCGGCATCGGCGGGCTGTTCGGCTATCACGCGCTCTATTTCACCGCGCTGCGCCATGCGCCGCCGGTCGAGGCCAGCCTGATCGCCTATCTCTGGCCGCTGCTGATCGTGCTGATGTCGGCGCTGCTGCCGGGCGAACGGCTGCACTGGACCCACCTGCTGGGGGGCGGCATCGGCCTCATTGGCGCGGTCCTGCTGGTGCTGCAGAAGGCCGGCGGCGCGGTCAGCTTCGATGCGCAATACCTCGTCGGCTATCTGGCGGCCCTGGGCTGCGCCTTCACCTGGTCGACCTATTCGGTGATGAGCCGCCGGTTCGGCCAAGCCCCGACCGACCTGGTCGGCGCGTTCTGCGGGGCGACCGCGCTGCTCGGCGTGGTCGCCCATGCGGCGGCCGGCGAGCCGACCATCTGGCCCGCCGATCCCTGGGAGTGGGCCGCCGTGGTCGCGCTGGGGCTTGGGCCCGTGGGCCTCGCGTTCTTCGTCTGGGACTATGGCGTCAAGCACGGCGACATCAAGGCGCTCGGCGCGTGCTCCTACGCTTCGCCGCTGCTATCCACGCTGCTCCTGATCCTCGCCGGCAAGGCGGAGGCGACCACCACCGTGCTCGTCGCCTGCCTGCTGATCGTCGGCGGCGCCCTCATCGCCTCGCGCGATCTCTGGATGCGGCGGAACTCGCAGCCGGCCTAATTTGCAACCTTGCTGCTTCTCAACCGTCGCCCCGGACAGCCGCGCAGCGGCGTGATCCGGGGTCCATGGGAGAGGCAGACGCGAGTGCACAAATGGGCCCCGGCTCGCGCGGAGCCTGTCCTTGGGCCGCGCATAGCGCGGACCCGAGGGCATGGCCGGGGTGACGGTCTAGTGTGAAGCAAGACCGAGGCACGCAGCGCCGCGAGCGCAGCACACCGTCTCAATCGTGCGGCAGCGTCTTTTTCAGCGAGGCGCGCTCGGAGAAGGTCTTGTGCCAGGCGGCGAGCTTGGGATGCGCCGGGCGCCAATCCTCGTGCTTGAAGCGGAAATCGAGATAGTCGAGCACGATCGCGACCGTGAGCGTGCCGATGTCGAGTTGCGGGCCGAGGTGATCGGCCTCGAGCGCCGCCAGCCCCTGCGTCACTTTCAGCTTCTGCTTCTTGTCGACGTCGGCCGAGCGCTGCTGCTCCGGCCGGCGGCTTTCCATCATGCGCGCCACGGCGGCATCCGCCATGCCGTCGGCCAGCGCCTGCCGGCGCAACGCGGTCCAGCGCGCGGGTCCCGCAGGCGGGAACATCTTTCCGCCGGACTGTGAATCGAGATACTCGCAGATGACGCAGGAATCATAGAGCTTCGAGCCGTCATCCAGCGCCAGGGCCGGCACCTTGTTGAGCGGATTGTCCTTGCCGTGGTCGCTGTTGGGATCGGCGGTGTTGGTCTTGACGAGATCGATCTTGTCGATCTGCCCGGTCTCGATCGCCAGCACGTGCACCTTGCGAACGAACGGCGAGGTGGTGGAATAGCGCAGTTTCATGGCGTGGCTCTCCTGATCGCGAAAGACGGCTAGAACAAATCCTTGGCTTTGCGCATGGCGCCGAACGCGGCGGCGGGATCGCGCTCCGGGCCGCCGAACCGGCTGAGCAGGCGCGGCTGGTCGGCGCGCAGGAACGGATTGCAGAATTTCTCGATCCCGAGATTCGACGGGATGGTCTTCTCGCCTTGCGCGCGCGCATGCTTCACCGCCTCGGCGAACTCGACCAGGTCGCGGTTCTCCGGCTCCGCCGTCACGGCGAAGCGGCAGTTGGCCTCGGTGTATTCGTGGCCGCAATAGATCCAGGTGTCGTCCGGCAGGCCGCGCAGCTTGGAGAGCGAGGCCCACATCTGCTGCGCGGTCCCTTCGAAGGTCCGTCCGCAGCCGATCGAGAACAGGGTATCGCCGCAGAACACCGCCTTGCTGTCCGCGAAATAGAACGCGATGTGACCGCGGGTGTGGCCGGGAATGAACAGCACGTCGGCGTGGTGGCCGGCGAAGTCGAAGCCGCTCTCCTCGTCCACGGCCTCATCGATGCCGGGGATGCGCTCGCGGTCATAGGCCGGGCCGACCACCTTGGCGCCGGTCGTTTCCTTGATGCCGGGATTGCCGCCGGTATGGTCCCAGTGGTGGTGGGTGTTGAGGACATGGCTGATGCGCCAGCCGCGCTCCCCGGCGGCGTCCAGCATGGGCTGCGCCTCCGAGGGGTCGAGCGCGGCGGTCTGCCCGCTCGCGGCATCGTGGATGAGGTAGCCGTAATTGTCCTTGAGCAGCGGAATGACTGCGATGTCGAGTTCGGCCATGATCGTTCCCAATTTCCGGCATCCACGATAGCAGGCGATGTGCCATAATCAATCGCGCCCAACGTGTCGGGACAATTTGTCGGATGTGGCAGGACGTCGGCGACCTCAAGCTGTTCTATGACCGCGAGATCGGCCATACCGCGCGGCATCTGCTGCGCCTCAGGATCCGCGCCCTGTGGCCGGATCTGAGCGCCCAGCGCCTGCTCGGCATCGGCTACGCCACGCCCTACCTGCGCCAGTTCCTGGGGGAGGCGGAGCGGGTCGGCGCCGTCATGCCGGCCGCCCAGGGCGTCATGCCCTGGCCGCGCGAAGGGGCCGGCATGACCGTGCTCGCCGACGACACCGAGCTGCCGTTCCAGGACAATTCGATCGACCGGGTGCTGCTGGTCCATGCGCTGGAATCCAGCGAGCATGCCGGCGACATGCTGCGCGAGGTCTGGCGCGTGCTGGCGGGCGGCGGGCGGCTGATGGCGGTGGTGCCCAACCGGCGGAGCTACTGGTCGCACCTGGAGCGCACGCCGTTC
>DASSBF010000177.1:0-9398 GCA_035699005.1 Dongiaceae bacterium | reverse complement strand
ATGCGGCAGGTAGCGCCGCAGCATCGGCCATTCGAGCAGCCGGAAGACGGACCAGTCCGACATGCCGAGCTGCGACGAGAGCCGCCAGCTCTCCACCGGGATCGCGTGCCAGCCGGGCAGCAGCAGCCGCACCGCCAGCGGCAGGTTGAAGAACACATGCGCCAACACGACGCCGCCGAGCCCGTAGATGTCGGGTTTCGCTGCCACGCCCGCAGCCGCCAGGGCGCGCGCCAGCCAGCCGTTCTGGCCGTAGACCGCGATGATGCCGAACACCGCCACCAGCGACGGCAGCACGATCGGCAGCGACATCAGGCCGAGCAGCGCGCGGCGCCCGGGAAAGTCGCCTTCCCGCGCGAAGGCGCGCGCGACCAGCACGCCGAGCACAGCCGACAACAAGGTGGAGAGCAACGCCTGAACGAGCGTGAAGCGCAGGACGCGCCGGACGTAGGCGCTGCCCAGCAGCGTCCCGATCTCCGCCCCGCCCGCCTGCACGAACAGCATGAGCAGCGCCGCGCCGATCAGCCCGACCAGCAGCACGGCGACACCCAGGCCGAGCCAGTCGGCAGATAGTGGTGGCCTGCGTGCCGGCACTACGTGTGTGCGCATGCTGAGCACATGCAGTGAACTTCTTCCCCCCTTGTGGGGGAAGGATGCGCAGCCTTAGCGAACGAAGTGACCCCCGGGTCGCAAGAGCCCGGGGGTGGATGGGGGGTGCCGCCGCACGAGCGTCGGTCAGGAAGCACCCAAAAGCGCTTCCCGCCACGCCGAGCATCGCAAAGCATTCTCGTCAACGATCGTGCGGCGGCACCCCCCATCCCAACCTTCCCCCACAAGGGGGGAAGGGGCTCGCCGTGCGCTTCCGATCGGATGCGGTCCCACACGCGGCTGCTCCCCTCGCTCATTGCCCGGCGCTGTTCAGCCATTCGTCGATCCAGGCCGCGCGGTTCGCGGCCACCTTGTCCGCCGGCATCAGCAGGCTCTTGGCGGGAAGCGGCAGCTTGCGGAACGCCTCGGGCAGCGCGTCGCCCAGATCGACCGCCGGATACATCCAGTTGGTGGTCGGTATCTTCTCCTGCGCCGCCCGCGACACCAGGAAGGCCAGGAACTTCTGCGCCAGCCCAGGCTGGTCGGACGTCTTCAGCCGCGCCGCGACCTCGACCTGCAGATAGTTGCCCTCCGCGAAATTCACCGCCTTGTAGCGGTCGGTCTTGTCCATCATTTGGTGATAGGCGGGCGAGGTCGTGTAGCTCAGCACCATCGGCGCCTCGCCTTTCAGGAACAGGCCGTAGCCCTCGTCCCAGCCCTTGGTGACCGTCAGCGTCTTCCCGGCGATGTTCTTCCAGGCGTCGGCCGCCCGGTCGCCCAGCACCTCCTTCACCCAGAGCAGCAGGCCGAGGCCAGGGGTGGAGGTGCGCGGATCCATGTAGATCAGCTTCGGATTGTCGCCTGCGCTCGCCAGCTCGGCCAGGCTCCGCGGCGGATCGGACAGCGTCTGGCTGTCATAGACGAAGGCGAAATAGCCGTAGTCGTAAGGCACGAAGTCGGCGTCGCTCCAGGCGATCGGCAGCTTCACGGCGGAGAGATCGATTCCATGCGGCGCGATCAGCCCGGTCTTCTCCGTCTCTACGATCAGGTTGGTGTCGATGCCGAGCACGACGTCGGCCTCGGTCTGCCCGCCTTCCAGCTTCAGCCGCGAGAGCAGCGCCGCGCCGTCCTCCAGCGCGACCCACTCGATCTTGCACCCGCAGGTCGCCTCGAATTCCTTCTGCAGGACCGGCCCCGGCCCCCATTCGGCGACGAACGAGCTGTAGGTGTAGATGGTCAGCGTCGGCTGATCGGCCGACGCGGGCGCTGGCGCGGCTGCGCTGGTTGCAATCACCGCCGCCAGCAGAGCGCAACGACGCACGGTCATCTCGTCCTCCACCAGGCGGCGGAGGAAATCGAGAGCGATGCTCAAATCTCGCTTAACTCAGATCCCTCCGCCGGCATTATCCGGATCAGGTTCCTCGGGTTGATGCGGCATCGCATCTCTCAGCCCGGCATGGGGCACCCCGTTGAGCGCGCCCACCATGGGAAGCGCGGGAGGCATTGTCAAGCGCCGGTCACGGCGCGCAACCGGTGGGCCATTCGCGGATCGGCCAGAAAACCGGCGCAGCGATCGAGGTAGCCGTCTGCCACCTGCGCCAGGGTCTCATCCCGCCGCATGGCCGCTTCCATCGCGCACCAGCTTCCCGCCACGAGGCACAGCGCGGCCTGGAACAGGGCAAGGCGCGCCATGGTCCGCTCGCCCGCATCGCCCAGGACGGCGGCGGCAAAGCGGCGGCCGGTCTCGTCCCCGTCCGCACCTCGCTGCATCAGGACGGACGCCACATCCCAGGCCGGATCCGCCATGGACGAGAACTCCCAGTCGACCAAAAGCAGTGAATCGTCGGCGCAAAGCAGGAAATTGGCGCCGCCGGCATCGATGTGTGCGGGCACCAGCGGGCGGCGCGAACCCGCCAGCGCCGCCTCGATCGGCTGCGCCGCCTGCCGCAGCGCCACAGCCCGCGCGTGAGCATGCCGGGCGAGGTAGGTGTCGATCTCGCGGAACGGATGGCGCTCGCCGGCGAACGGCACCGGGCTGTGCTGCAAACGCCGCAGCAGCGCGGCCAAGGCAAGCAGCCGCGTCGGGTCATCGAAATCGTCCTCGGTCAAGGGGCGGGCGTCGGCGACGAACCGGGTCACCAGTAGCGTGTCGTCCAGGAACAGGATCGCCGGCGCGAGGCCCAGATCGGCCGCGATCGCCGCGTTGCGGGCCTCGACCGTGCGATCCAGATAGCGCGTCGTCGGGCCCGCCACGCGGATCACGTACGACTCATCGCCCGAGGCGACGCGATAGGTCCGGTTGGTGACGCTGCCGATCGGCTCCGCGCGCCAAGCGGCATTGCGGTCGGCCAGGAAGGGCACGCGCTCGAGCAGAGCGGGATCGAACGGCAAACGGTTCAATTTGGTTAAACTGTTGTTAACCGGGCCGTGACACCCTTTCGCATCCGCCCACCGAAAGCAATGCCACCGAGAAGAATGTCTGGGATCGATGCGCGCTGAGATTCAATCGGTCGTCCTGGTTTCCGCTTCGCCGGCGACCACGGATCTTGTCCGCAAGTCCTGCTCGAACGGCGATGGTACCGCTGTGCAGATCGTCACCGCGCCCGACGCCACGGCGGCGCGCATCCTCGCCTCCGATCTCGACAACCCTGTCCTCCTGCTCGACGGCGACAATGGCGGGGGCACGCCGGTGCTGGCGGCGCTCCGGTCCCTCACCGGGCATGACGCGGCCGGGCCGGTGATTTTGCTCATGCGCGAGGCATCCCCGCCAGTCGAGCGCAATCTGATCGAAGCTGGAGCAGCCGATGTGCTGCCGCTGGCGGAAGTCGGCTACGGCACCCTGCGCCGGGCGCTGCGCTACGCCTTGTCGCACTACGAAGCCCAGCGAAAGCTGGCGCGGCTCGCCTTGTTCGATTCCGATGGCGGCCTGCCGACGCAGATCCTGTTCTGGGAGATCCTCGGTCTCGCCGTGCGGCGCGGTCAGCGCAACCGGGATTTCTTCTCCATCCTGCTGATCGATTTCGACTGGAGCGGCCTGCCATCCGACATTGCCGAGGACGCCACGCCGGTCCTCTACAAACGGTTTGCCGACCGCATCAAGGCTCTGATGCGGGCCAGCGACACCGTTGCCAGGTTCGAGAAATCGCAGATCGTCGTGCTCGCCGAATCCATGCCGCGGGTCGAGGACGTGCAGATCGTCGCCGCGAAGATCCTGAGCGACATCACCGCGCCGACCGCCTATGGCGACCGCTACGTGACGGTGCAGGCGGCCATCGGGATCGCGATCTACCCGACCAGCGGCAGCACGCCGGAAGCCTTGCTCGTGCGGGCGAACGATGCGCTCGCGACCTCACGCGAGCGCACGACCAACCGCTTCGCCTTCGGCTGACGGTTCCTATTCCAGGTTGGTGTGGCGCGCGCGCATGGCGGCGGCGCTCTCGCCCTTGATCTCGCGCAGGCGCAGCACCAGCAGCTCGAACACCAGCATCTGCGACAACTCGAACAGCGATCCCATTGGCAGCACCGACGTGCTCGCCCCCTGATCGTCCGCCATGGTCTGCGCTGGGATATGCAGCACATGAGTCGCCGATTTTGCCAGCTTGCTCGTGGGTTGCGCGGTCACGACCGCCGTCTTCGCGCCGGCATCCTTGGCGATCTTCATCAATGCCGCGATGGTGGCGAAATCGCCCGGTCCGGCGGAGCAGATCAGCAGATCGCCCTTCCCGACCGGCGGCGTCGTCATCTCTCCCACCACATGCGCATCGAGCCCGAGATGAAAGAGCCGCATGGCAAACCCGTTCATCTGCTGCCCCTCGCGCCCGAGGCCGTGGAGCGCGATGACCCTGGCGCTCACGATGGCATGAATGAAGGAGTCGAAAGCGGCTGCGTTGAGTTTCTCAACAACACGTTCAACATCGTTGAGCGCGCTCCGTGCGAGATCTGCAATGGATGCGGACATGGCATCTCTCCGACGATTGCTCCAGACCAACGAACCACAAAGACTACCCTTCTCCCCTTGCGGGAGAAGGATGCGGAGCCTTGGCGAGCGTGAGCGAGCCTAGGCGTAGCTGGATGAGGGGTTGCGCGGCGAAAGCCGCGCGCGCTCGCAAGAGCGCCAGGAGGTCGGTGCAAGCCGTGCATAACAGCGCTTATGTGCTGCGCGCCTCCGGCGCGGCCCCCTCACCCAGCTTCGCCTAAGCTCACTTCGTTCGCTAAGGCTACGCAACCCTCTCCCGCGAGGAGAGAGGGATTCTCTTTTGGCATCCATGCGGGCAGCGGGAAGCGTTCAGCTCAATCCGCGAACGGGTCCGTCACCAGGATCGTGTCCTCGCGCTCGGGGCTGGTGGAGAGCAGCGCGACCGGGACCTCGATCAGTTCCTCGATGCGGCGGATGTATTTGATGGCGGTCGCCGGCAATTGTGCCCAGGAGCGCGCGCCCTTGGTCGATTCCGACCAGCCTTCGATGGTCTCGTAGACCGGCTTGGCGGCAGCCTGGAGATGCGCGGCCGAGGGCAGGTAGTCGAAGCGCTTTCCGTCGATCTCATAGCCGACGCAGATCTTCAGCTCCTCGAACCCGTCGAGCACGTCGAGCTTGGTGAGCGCGATGCCGTCGATGCCGCCGACCTTGGCCGACTGGCGCACCAGCGCCGCGTCGAACCAGCCGCAGCGGCGCTTGCGCCCCGTGACGGTGCCGAACTCGCGCCCGCGCTCGCCCAAGGTCCGGCCGACCTCATCGGCGAGCTCGCTCGGGAACGGGCCGGAGCCGACGCGCGTGGTGTACGCCTTGGTGATGCCGAGCACGTATCCGACCGCCCCGATCCCGATGCCGGAGCCGGTCGCCGCGGTGCCAGCGACCGTGTTGGACGACGTGACGTAGGGATAGGTGCCGTGGTCGACGTCGAGCATCAGGCCCTGTGCGCCCTCGAACAGAATGCGGTCGCCGCGCTTGCGCGCCTCGTTGAGATCCTTCCACACCGTCTTCACGAACGGCGCAATCTTCGGCGCGACCTCGCGCAGCTGGGCGATCAGCTCCGCGCCGTCGACCTGGTCGGCGCCCATGCCGCGCAACAGCGCGTTGTGATGCATCAGCAGCGCATCGACCTTGGCATCCAGCGCGTCCGGATCGAGCAGGTCGCACACGCGGATGGCGCGGCGCGCCACCTTGTCCTCGTAGGCGGGTCCGATGCCGCGGCCGGTGGTGCCGATCTTGCCCGCGCCGCGCGCCTCCTCGCGCAGCAGGTCGAGCCTGCTGTGCAGCGGCAGGATGAGCGCGGCGTTCTCCGCGACCGCCAGGATCTTCGGCGTCACCTCGACGCCCTGGCCGCGCAGAGTCTCGATCTCCTTCAGCAGCGCCCAGGGATCGACCACCACGCCGTTGCCGATGACGGAGAGCTTGCCGCGCACCACGCCGGAGGGCAGCAGGCTGAGCTTGTAGGTCTTGTTGCCGATGACCAGCGTGTGGCCCGCGTTGTGCCCGCCCTGGAAGCGCACGACCACGTCGGCGCGTTCCGACAGCCAGTCGACAATCTTGCCCTTGCCCTCGTCGCCCCATTGCGAGCCGATGACCGCTACATTCGCCATGCTACAAAGTCCCCACTAAAGCATCTGTACGGCGCCGTTGCGCCACAGGTGCGAGCAGCCGAGGCGGCGCGCCTCCTTCTCGTCCCCAACTTTGTCTTCTGGGCCGCTCTCCAGCGCGTGGATCGTGACCCAGCCCTCCTGGCGCAGGCGCAGCGCGGCGTCGTGCGAGATGCTGCGCGGCAGCAGGATGCGGCGCGCCGGCTTGGGCGCGGGCAGCGCGGCCGAGAGCGTATCGAGATAGAGCGTGAAGCCGGTCGCGTGCTCGCCCGCCTGGTTGACATAGCGCCCGCCGCGTCCGAATTCCGCCGCGACGCCGCGGCCGAGCAGCGAGAACGTCACGCCGGTATGATACTCGAAGCCGCGATGGTCTGTCGGATCCATGTTGAGGCCGAGGTCGGGCGCGGCCTGCCGCACCAGACGCGCAACCTCGATCAGGCGGTCGCGTTGCGCCGCCGCCTTGCGCGTCAGCGCGATGGCGGCCAGCCGGTCCAGCGCCTGCGGCGGCGCGCCGATGGCGTTCATCAGGTGCAGCAGCGCGGGTGCCAGCGCACCGCCCAGCGCCTTCACCGAGGCCGCATCCTTGCGGTCGAGCGCGGCGATGATCGGCGCGGGATCCGCGATGCCGGACTCGCGCAGATAGGAGGCGGCCAGCATCGGCGCGTTGAGGTCGACCACAAGCTCGGCGACGCCGAGTTGGCGCAGCGCTTCCGCCGCCAGCAGCACCGCTTCCGCATCGGCGGCGGCGCTCTCGACCCCGATCAGCTCCACCCCGGCCTGGCCGATCTGGCGCTCAGGCCGCATCTGCTCGCCTTTCACGCGCAGGACCTGCCCGGCATAAGAGAGGCGCAGCGGGCGCGGGGCGCCTTTGAGCCTGCTGGCGGCGATGCGCCCGACCTGCGGCGTCATGTCGGCGCGCACACCCATCATGCGCTGCGACACCGGGTCCATCAGGCGGAAGGTGTGGGCGGCCATGGCTTCGCCCATGCCGGAGAGCAACGCGTCCTCGAACTCGATCAGCGGCGGCTTGACCCGCTCATAGCCCCACGCTGCGAAGCAGGCCATCAGCCGCTCCACCATCGCCGCCTCGAACGCGGCATCGGGCGGCAGGCCGTCCTTCAGCCCCGCGGGCAGCAGATGTTGATGATCCTTGCCGATGGCCATGAGCGGACGCGATCTCGATCAGCGGTGACACGGCGCCCCGGACCCCAACAGGCAGGGTCATGGGCAAAAGTTAGTAGCCGAAATCGCCGCGCCACCGCAAGCGGCGAGAAAGCGCAGGCCGAAGCCCCATCCCACGCCATTTCCAAGAGCGACCTTAACGTTCTGTTGAACCATTGCTTTAGAAGATGTCCTGCACGCAGGGAGCAGAGATCATGCCGAAGCAGACGCCACCTTCCGACGGCCCGTCCAGGACGCGCTATGGCGCCACCCATCCCGAACGCGTCGAGAGCGAACTTTGGCAGAAGGCCATTCGAGAAAACTGGAGTGGCTATGACCTTCGCAAGCGCTCAGCAAGGAGGTCGCCCCTCGCATGCCGTGACTATTCGCACTCCAGCTATCGAGATTCAGATCCTGGCCCGTACTGGAGCTGGGAGCGTTTCGGGCGGACAACCACGAAACTGACGGATGGCCGCATCCTGCACATTGCCGGCGAACACGAGGACAGCTACGACCCGGACTTTTGCATCTACAATGATGTGGTGGTCGAGCATCCCGACGGCCGCAGGGAGTTCTATCTCTATCCGCGGAAGGTCTTCCCGCCGACGGATTTCCACAGCGCCACGCTGATCGGCGATGAGATCATCCTGATCGGATCGCTCGGCTATCACGATCTGCGACGCCCCGGCGAAACCCAGGTGCTGAAGCTCGAAACGCGGACGCTGCGCATGACGCCGGTCTTGACGACGGGCGAAGGGCCCGGCTGGGTCTCACGGCACACAGCGGAGAGCCGTGAGTCGAGCATTCTCCTGGTCGGCGGCAATGTGCAAACGCAGGATGGCTACAAACCGAATGAGGGCGTGTTCGAGCTCGACCTGACGACGATGACCTGGCGCCGCCTGCAGCATGGCGATGCAGCGATCCTTCCCATCTCGGATGACATTTATCGCCGATGCAAGAATCCGCGCCACGGCACAGCCAACCCCGAGCGCAGCGACAATCCGTTCTGGTTGGAAATGGCGCGTCGCCGCTGGCCGCCAAGCCGGGCGCGGCTGCACTTCGGTGACTTCGCCCCGCCGGAGCCGAAATGGAAGCTGCCGGAGGACTCTCCAGATGACTTGGAGTTTGGAACTCCCGAAGCCGATGCATGGATCGCGCGCGTCAGCGCCGCCAAGAATCGCGACAAGTTGGTGCGCACCGTGGATGACGTCGTGTGGACAGCCGCGCGCGAAGAAACGCTCCACATGACACTGCCGGACGGTCGCACGCTTCAGATCGGCGGCGAGGTCAAAGACTACGGCGACGAGTACGCCGATCCTTGGATCTACAACGATGTCATCGTCACCTATCCCGGCGGTGCGATCGACATCCTCACTTATCCCGTGGAGGTGTTTCCCCTCTTCTTCGACGCAGCGGTCGGCGTCCTCCATGAAGACGATGTCTATCTCTTCGGCATGCTCGCCCAGGAACGAAACCCCGCGCGGCCGAGCGGGACAGCGGTGCTGAGGCTTGACACGTCGTCGTACGAAATTGCGGAGCTGCCGGTCGCTGCCCCTGCCGCACGCACGCGTGTGAATATCTATCAAGGCTCGGACACCCGGCACGGCAATCTTATCGTGTTCCCGCTCGTCCGGCTTCGCGACTCGGATTTCGAACTCGGGGTCGCGTTCGATCTGGAAACGCTGACGTGGAGCGCGCCCTTCCCGCACCCGCATCCGCGGGCGGGCTAGATTGTCCGTACGACCGGATAGGCGGGTCAGCGTGATGATGGGGCGACGGTGGCGAATTCGGCAAAGGTCGTCGCGTCGATACAATCAGCGGCGCGTCAGATGTGGACTTGGCCGGTGACGGTCAGCACCGCATGGCCGGCGATCTTCACGCGATCGCCTTCGAGGCGCAGCCAGAGCTCGCCGCCGCGCTTCGAGAGCTGGCGCGCGAAGAACGTCTTGCGCTCCAGGACCTCGGTCCAATAGGGCACCAGCATGCAATGCGCCGCGCCGGTCACCGGATCTTCCGGAATGCCGACCTTCGGCACGAACACGCGCGACACGAAATCCGCCTTGGCGCCGCGCGCG
>DASSBF010000176.1:0-31582 GCA_035699005.1 Dongiaceae bacterium | reverse complement strand
GAGCCGCGCGGGAATCCCAAAACGGCTGCCGAAATCGCAAGCTTCCGGGCCTCCGAACCGCCCTTCCTTGCAATTCCTGTTACTGCAATACAATCAGAAGCGCCTCCGCCCCAATGCGTTCCGCGTTCTTAACGGACGACTAATCAGAAGTCAGGGATCAGGAATCAGATACGGCGTTTCTGATCCCTGATCCCTGATTACTGATACCTGCCTACCCCTCCACCAGCTCCACGATCACCCCGCTGGCATCCGCGGGCGGCACCAGGCAGCCGCGCTGGATTTCGTGGATCGCGATGCCCGCACCCTTCAGGTGGGAGAGGCAGCGGGCGTGGTCGGCCACCAGCAGCTTCATGGCGGCCATGAAGGGTGCATCGGGCAGAGGATCCGGCGCGACGCCGGGATAGATCCGCGCCAGCGCGTCGGGCTTCGCGAAGCGCAGCGCGCCGGTGCCGCAGCTGACCGAGGTCATGTGGTCGGTCACCTTGATCCGGTCCGGGCCGAAGATCGGCAGATAACCCATCGCCGCGCCCACGGGGTCCGCGCACGCAACGGTGACGGACAGCAGCCGCTGTGCGCCGTTCTGATGGCGCAGCCAATCGGGCCGGCGCACCAGTTCCGGAGTCAGATGATGGGTCACGAAGGCGCTGACCTCCGGCGTCGATTCCGGCGGCAGGAACACCAGGCGGAACTCCGGCGTCACCGTTCCGGTAGCAAGCTCGAGATTGCGCTTCAGCTGCTTCGGCCCGTCGGGATTGAGGCCCGCCGCCGCCAGCGCGTCGCGGCAGGCGTTGGCATCGAGGGTCGAGAAGGAAAGCCCCAGCAGCCCTTCCCTCTTCTCCAGCAGCTGGTCCAGGTTGTTGCTGAACTGCGCCGGATCGACGATGCCGAGCAGCTCGACATAGCCCTCCTCCAGCATCACGCAGTAGTTGCCGGTGCCCCAGCCGATGTGGCGGCCACGCGGCGTCACGGTGAAGCCGAGGCGCGCCCAGCGGTCGCGCGCTCCGTCCAGGTCGCGCACGCCGACCAGGGTATGGTCGATGCCGGTGATGCCGCACGCGTCGAGCGCCATCCGCTACATCCCGCCCAATGAAAAACCGCCGCCGAATGTAAGCCACCCGGCGGCGGTCGTCACAATTCTTTCGTGGGGCGCGGCCGGATCAGTGCACGGCGGCCCATACCCGCCGCTTGGTGGCATAGGCCAGCAGCGTGAAGATCACCAGGAACAGGATCGCCTTGATGCCCGTCTTGTGGCGCGTCTCGAGGTTGGTTTCGGACGCCCAGGTGAGGAAGGTCGCGACGTCCTTCGCCTCCTGGTCCAGGCTGGCCTTGGTGCCGTCCGCATAGCTTACGGCGTCATCGCTGAGCGGCGGCGGCATGGCGATCTGATGACCCTTGAAGGCCTCGTTGTAGTGCATGTTCTCGCCGAGCTTGAAGCCGGCGGGCGGCGGATCCTGGTAGCTCGTCATCAGGCTGTAGATGTAGTCCGCGCCCTCATAGCCGGTGAATCCGGCGCCCGCCCGCGACTTGGCGATCAGCGAGAAGTCCGGCGGCAGGGCGCCGTTGTTGGAGGCGCGCGCCGCCTGCTCGTTGGGGAACGGCGGATGGAACGCGTCGGAGGGCTTGCCCGGCCGGTCGAACATGTCGCCCGCGTCGTTCGGGCCATCCTGCACCTGGGCCTCGGCCGCAATCGCCTTCACCTCGTCCTCGCTGAAGCCGATCTTCTCCAGGTCGCGATAGTGCAGCAGGTTCAGGGAATGGCAGCCGGAGCAGATGTCCTTGTAGATCTGGAAGCCGCGCTTCAGCTGCGCCTGGTCGAACGAGCCGAAGAAGCCCTCGAAGCTCCATTCCTGGGTCTTGATCTTGGAATGGGGGACCGGGCTCGCCAGGATGATCAGCAGCGCGGCGATGCCGGCGACGATGGTCACCAGACCGAGGACGATGCGGCGCGCGGACATCAGGCCTTCTCCATCGGCTTGGCGGCCGCGTGGGCGACCGTTTTGCCGCCGCCGAGGACGGGCTTGCTGATCGACAGCGGCACCTGGCGCGGCGTCTCGAAAATAGAGAGCAGCGGCAGCACGATCAGGAAATAGGCGAAGTAGTAGATCGTGCCGAGCTGACCCAGGCGCATGATCTTGATGCCGAAGGTGCCGCTGGCCGCGTTCAGCCCCCACATGTCGCCGACGGCATTCAGTGCCTCCTCATGGCCGATGCCGCGCAGGTCCGCGACCCGCTCGGTAAAAGTGTCGGCGTCCACGATCTCCAGGCTGGACGGCATCCAATAGGCATCCGGCGGATACTTGCCGCAGAACAGCAGGAGCGTGAGGTCGAACACCAGCAGCCAGAAGAACCACTTGAAGATCGGACGGAAGGTGCCGGAACGCACCGGCGAGCGGTCGAGCCAGGGCAGGAAGAACAGGATCAGGATCGACGATCCCATCGCGATCACGCCCATCAGCTTGTTCGGGATCGAGCGCAGGATCGCGTAGAACGGCAGATAGTACCATTCCGGCACGATGTGCTCCGGCGTCGAGAGCGGGTTGGCGGGAACCGAGTTGATCGGATCGCCCAGCGCGTTCGGCGCCCAGAACACCCAGAAGGCATAGAACATCATGAAGATGCCGAGGCCGAACATGTCCTTCACCGTGTAGTACGGATGGAAGGGAATGGTGTCCTGCGGGCCCTTGGTGTCGATGCCGAGCGGGTTGTTCGACCCGAACCGGTGCAGCGCGATGATGTGCACCGCCACCACCGCCAGGATCACGAACGGCAGCAGGAAGTGCAGCACGAACAGGCGGTTCAGCGTCGGGTTGTCGACCGAGAAGCCGCCCCACAGCAGCGTCACGATGTCCTGCCCGATCAGCGGAATGGCGGAGAACAGGTTGGTGATGACTGTGGCGCCCCAGTAGCTCATCTGGCCCCATGGCAGCACATAGCCCATGAAGGCGGTCGCCATCATCAGCAGATAGATGAGCACGCCAAGCTGCCACAGCAGCTCGCGCGGGGCCTTGTACGAGCCGAAATAGAGACCGCGGAAGAGGTGGATGTAGACCACGACAAAGAACATCGAGGCGCCGTTCATGTGGAGATAGCGCAGCAGCCATCCCCAGTTCACGTCGCGCATGATGCGCTCGACCGAGTTGAAGGCGTAGTCGACGTGCGGCGTATACTGCATCGCGAGGATGAGGCCGGTCACGATCATGACCACCAGCATGAATCCGGCGAGCGAGCCGAAGTTCCACCAGTAGTTCAGGTTCCTCGGCGTCGGATACTCGTACGCCTCGTGATGCAGGTAGCTGAAGACCGGCAGGCGGTGATCGATCCAGCGGATGACGGGGTTCTTGAAGACGGGAGCAGCCATGGTTCTCTCCTCCCTCAGCCGATCTTCACGAGCGTGTCGGTTTCGAACGCGTACTCCGGCACCGCCAGGTTCAGCGGCGCGGGGCCGAGCCGGATGCGGCCCGACGTATCGTACTGGGAGCCGTGGCACGGGCAGAACCAGCCGCCGAACTGGCCGCGGGGGTCCGACGGGCTCTGACCCAGCGGCACGCAGCCAAGGTGCGTGCACACGCCGACCACGATCAGCCACTCGGGTTTCTTCACGCGCTGCTCATCGGTCTGCGGATCGCGCAGGGTCGAGATGTCCACATCCTCCGCTTCCTTGATCCCCTGCGGTGTGCGGTGGCGGATGAAGACCGGCTTGCCGCGCCATTTCACGGTGATGGACTGCCCGACCTCGACCTGGGAGATGTCGACCTCGATCGAGGAGAGCGCCAGCACGTCCTGCGAGGGATTGAGGCTGCTGATCATCGGCCAGACCACCGCGGCGGCGCCGAACACCGCGACCGAGTTCACCAGCAGGTTCAGGAAGTCGCGGCGGGTGCCGGAATCGCCCGACCCGCCATGCGTGGTATCCGCCATTGCAATCGTCCCTTAACCGGCCGCCGCCCCAGTCCCGCGAGCCCGTGGACCTTGCCTGGGCGCGCGCCCAGAAGCCCACTTATCCCGGCGGTCCGACGACCTTTATCCGTTGGGTGCCGCCTTATATCACGCGCCTTCCGGACTGCCCTCGGACCCGATTGCGACAAGTCGCCGCATTCGGCGTGCTGCGTGGTGCCTGGCGTTTCCAACTGGCTTCACCCCGGCCGCCGGTATAATGGAAAAGCCCTTGGTTTGCAAAGCATCAGGCCCGCCATGCGGCTCGCGCTCCACCAGCCGGACATCCCGCAGAACGCCGGCGCCGTCCTGCGCCTCGCGGCCTGTTTCGGGCTGCCGGTGGATGTGATCGAGCCTTGCGGATTCGTGTTCGACGACCGGCGGCTGCGGCGCGCGGGCATGGACTATCTCGATCATGTCGAGTTGCAGCGCCATCGCTCGTGGGAGGCCTATCTGTCGGCCCGCACCGGCAGGGAGGGGCGCCTCATCCTCCTCACCACGAGGGCCGCGACGCCGCATGTGGAGTGCCGCTTCCGGCCTTCCGATTCGCTGCTGCTGGGCCGGGAAAGCGCCGGCGTGCCGGATGAGGTCCATGCCATCGCAGACGTGCGGCTGCGGATACCGATGCGGCCGGGCCTGCGATCGCTTAACGTGGCGATGGCGGCGGCGATCGTCGCGGGGGAAGCGATGCGGCAACTCGGATATCCCGGCTCATGAGCGCGTATCCGCAGGATCACCGGCAGCAGGCCAGCGCCTGGTTCGAGGCGCTGCGCGATCGTATCTGCGCAGTCTTCGAGCGGCTGGAGGATGAGCTGTCGGGGACGCGCCACCGCGGCCTCTCCGCCGGATGCTTCGAGCGCACGCCATGGCGGCGTGACGATCCCAGCGGAGACGAGGGCGGCGGCGGCACGATGGCGGTGATGCGCGGCCGCGTGTTCGAGAAGGTGGGCGTCAACGTCTCCACCGTCCACGGCACCTTCACCGAAGAGTTCCGCAGGCAGATCCCCGGCGCGGCCGAAAGCGGCGCGTTCTGGGCCAGCGGCCTCTCGCTCGTCGCGCACATGCGCTCGCCCCACGTGCCCGCAGTCCACATGAACACGCGCCACATCGTCACCAGCCAGAGCTGGTTCGGCGGGGGCGCCGACCTGACGCCGATGTTTCCCGAGGCGCATCAGGGCGACGGCGCCGACTTTCATGCGGCGCTGAAGGGGGCGTGCGACCGCTTCGACGCGTCCTACTACCCGCGCTTCAAGAAATGGTGCGACGACTATTTCTACCTGCCGCACCGCCAGGAGCCGCGCGGGCTCGGCGGCGTCTTCTACGACAATCTCAATACCGGAGACTGGAAGAGAGATTTCGGCTTCACGCGCGCCGTCGGCGAAGCGTTCCTTGCGCTCTATCCCGAAATCGTGCGGCGGCACATGAACCGGGATTGGACCGACGAGGAACGCCGCCGGCAACTGGTCCGCCGCGGCCGCTACGTCGAGTTCAACCTGCTTTACGACCGCGGGACCATCTTTGGCCTGAAGACCGGCGGGAACACCGAAGCCATCCTGATGTCGCTGCCGCCCGAAGTGCTGTGGCCGTGAGAATCGCACCATGAGCCGGCTGCTCTCGGGCCTGCTGGACCGTGTCCGTCGTCTTGCCGGCAATAGCGCCGGCGATCCGCTCGAGGCGATTCGTGCGGCCTGCATCGATTCCGGCCTGCCGGAGCCGCAGGCGCCCGGCGCGCCGGTCAGGCTCTGCTATTTCATGGGTATCCGGAACATCGGCGACCTGCTCAGTCCCGTAGCCGTGCAGCTCGCGACCGGCCGCCCCACCATCTGGCGGCCACACCGCCCGAAGGTCCCGCACCTGCTGGCCCTCGGCAGTATTCTCTCCTGGTCCACACGGCAGTCGCATGTCTGGGGCGCCGGCATCCTTCACCCCTCCCGTGCCGCCGGCGACGTCAGGCCGAAGCAGGTCTGGGCCTTGCGCGGCAAGCTGACCGAAGCCCGCCTTCGCCGCGAGCAGCCCGGCTTGCGCGACGTGCCGCTGGGCGATCCGGGCTACCTCATCGGGCGCGCCCTCGCTGCGCTCCTGGAGCGGCCGGCCGCGAGACATCGGCTCGGCATCGTTCCGCACAATTCGCATCGCGATCATCCCGCGATCGCGCGCTGGCGCCGCGAGGATGGTGTCGTGGTCCTCGATGTGCGGGATCCCGAACCGGCGTTCTTCGCCCGCATGGCGGCATGCGAAGCCATCGCAAGCTCCTCGCTCCATGGACTCATTTTCGCGGAAGCGCTGGGAATCCCGAATGCCTGGGTGGACTTCGCGCCGGCGGATGAGGATCGCACCTTCAAGTATCGCGACTGGTTCTCCCTGGCTGCCCGGCCGCAAGACGCGCCGCTGCGTGCCAGCCCGCGACTGGAGGTGCGCGACCTGACCGCCGCCGCAACGCTCCACGAGTTCCAGATCGACGAACAGGCGCTCCGCACCGCCATTCCGCGCGCCGCGCTGGATGAGGTCAGCGCTCCCCGCCTGCCGGCGCGCCGAACGCGGTATTTCCTCACCTGCCGGCGGCGGCCGCTGCCGATCTTCCTGACGACCCGCAATCGCGGCAACCGGCTGCGCGCGCTGATCGCGGCCTATCGTGCCCAGTCCCATGCCGTCGACATCGTCCTGATCGACCGCGGCAGCGATGATCCGGAATCCCTTGCCGCGCTGGACGCGCTGGCGCGCGAAGGGATTGCGATCCACCGCTGGCAGCGCCAGAACGATGAGCAGGATAGGCGACGGTTGCGACGTCTCATCAAGCGGCACTTCCGGCGGTGGGGCGAGCCGGTGCGTTTCGCAGTTGCAACCGATGAGGTCGACTTTTCCGTGGCCGATCCCGAGGCGCTTGCACTCTACGATGAAATGCTGGATCGCTTCCGGGACGCACCATGTGTCGGGCCGATGCTGCGCGTCGGGGCTGTGCCCAGACAGCATGCGGCGTTCGCACAGATCATGAACGAGGAGATCGCGGCACACCGCGGACAGCCGCCCTCCTGGTGCGAAACCGGCTTCGGGCGCGTCGCATTCGTGCAATCGACCCGCCTCGGCAGCTTTGCGCTGCACCGCTGCGATGCGGCCTATTTCGGGCCGGAAGCGGGTCTGCGCGTGCACTATCCTTTCGAAGCCCGCAACATCGACTGGGAGACGCCCGGCGGCGGAACCCATGCGGACGAACCGCTGCAATACCCATCATACTATGCCGTGGAGCGCGGCGCGGACGGCGTCCTGGCGGCGATGACGAAGCCGGTGGTCGCGGGGTAGCCTGAGCGCCCTCTACACGGGGAGCTCGGTGGTCGAAAGGATCTGCTTCACCACGAAGAAGGTGCGGATCTGCCGTACGCCCGGCAGCGTCAGAACCTCGTCGGCGTGAAGCTTGTTGAACCGTTCCAGATCCTTGGTGCGCACGATCAGGAAATAGTCGAACTCGCCGGCGACCAGATGGCATTCGAGGCAGCCGGGCACCTTGCGCGCCGCCTCCTCGAACTCTGCGAAGGACGTCGGTGTGGAACGATCGAGCACCACGCCGACAATGACCAAGGTGGTGAGATCGAGCTTCGCGGGGTCGGCCAGCGCAACGATTTTGCGGATGATCCCGTCCTGCTTCAGTCTGTCGACCCTGCGCATCGCGGCGGTCGGCGACAGGTTTACGCGCCGTGCGAGCTCGGCATTGGTAAGGCCGGCGTCGGCTTGCAGATGCTTCAGTATGTGACGGTCGATACGGTCCAACTTACGAAGCTCCGGCATATGAATTTTTCCTGCGCGCATGGCGAGATAAGCGCCATAAAATCACATTCCTTCTCGATTCGCGATCTTTTCGAGCGTCATCTGGCCGAACAACGCATTTGCGTGCGGATGCGGCGCTGGCTAGGGTTCGTTGCTAAACTGGAGGGGATCTGCCCATGCGGCTCGACAAATTCCCGAGGCTGAAGTTGAGCTTCGGCCCGACGCCCATCGAAAAGCTGCAGCGCCTCAGCGACCATCTCGGCGGGCGGGTCGAGATCTGGGCCAAGCGGGAGGATTGCAATTCCGGCCTCGCCTTCGGCGGCAACAAGGTGCGCAAGCTCGAATACCTGATGCCGGAGGCGATCGCGCAGAACTGCGACACGCTGGTGACGATCGGCGGCGTTCAATCAAACCACACCCGCCAGGTCGCGGCTGTGGCCGCCAAGCTCGGCATGAGGTGCCGGCTGGTGCAGGAGAGCTGGGTCAACTGGCACGACGGCGTTTATGACCGCGTCGGCAACATCCTGATGAGCCGCATCCTCGGCGCCGACATCGCGCTTGTGAGCGAGGGCTTCGGCATCGAATTCAAGAAGAGCTGGGAAGCAGCGCTCGACGACGTGCGCGAGCATGGCGGCAAGCCGTACGCGATTCCGGCGGGCGCATCGGACCACAAGCTGGGCGGGCTCGGCTTCGTCGGCTTCGCCGAGGAGGTGCGCGCGCAGGAAGCCGAGCTCGGATTCAAGTTCGACTACATCTTCGTCTGCTCGGTCACCGGCTCGACCCAGGCTGGCATGATCGTCGGCTTCGCCGCTGATGGGCGCGCCAACAAGGTCATCGGCATCGACGCCTCCGCCAAGCCCAAGGAGACCCGCGAGCAGGTAAAGCGCATCGCGCAGAACACCGCGGAGCTGGTGGAGCTCGGGCGGCGCATCGCCGATGAGGATGTCGTGCTGGACGAGCGCTACGCCCATCCGGAATACGGCGTGCCGTCAGAAGAGACGCTGGACGCGATCCGGCTCAGCGCGCGGATGGAGGGCATGATGACCGATCCGGTCTATGAGGGCAAATCGATGCAGGGCATGATCGACATGATCCGGCGCAAGGAGATACCGGCCGGGTCGAAGGTGCTCTACGCCCATCTTGGCGGCGTGCCGGCGATCAACGGCTATTCGTATCTGTTCCGGAACGGGTGAACGCTTGGTCGCGAAGCTGTTCTGGCAGGACCCTTATTGCACCTCGCTCGACACGCGGATCGCTGCGGTCGCGGGCGATCAGGTGACGCTGGAGGAAACCATCTTCTACGCATTCTCCGGCGGGCAGGAGAGCGACCAAGGAACCATCGGCGGCTACAAAGTGCTGGAAGCCCGCAAGGATGGTGACGACATCCGCTACACTTTGGGGCGGGATCATGGATTGAAGGCCGGCGATGCCGTCGTGGTCGAGATCGACGGCGCGCGGCGGCGCAAGCTGATGCGCCTGCATCTCGCGGCCGAGATCATCCTGGAGCTGGCGTACCAGAACCTGCCCGGCATCCGGAAGATCGGCGCGCACATTGCCGAAGACAAGGCCCGCATCGATTTCGAGTGGCCGGCGAACATTTCGACGCTGTTCCCGATGATGCAGGAAAAAGCCGGCTCCTTGATCGCCGCCGACCACCCGATTGTCAGCGCCTTCAGCGACGAAGCCAACCAGCGCCGCTATTGGGAGATCGCCGGCTTCGCCCGCGTGCCGTGCGGCGGCACGCACCTGAAACGCACCGGCGAGATCGGTGTGCTGACCCTGAAGCGCGTCAATATCGGCAAGGGCAAAGAACGGATCGAGATTCGCGTGTCTTGATCTGCCGATATCAAGCCGACTATGGGTGGTCTCCACCCATGCTCCTGGCAAAGGACATCATCCATGGATCGCCCGAGCAAAGCCCCCGGAACCCGACTTTGCATTGCGCTGAGAAAGCAAGGTATCACGCTCTATGGGAACCCGGCGGCGATGCGATCGCTTGCCGAGCATTTGCTTTGGATCGCACACGCTGATCCGGCAGAACACTACGAATGCCATGCCGGCTGGCAGTTACAGTCCGACGAATGCCTCTTTAACGACAAGCATCCGCTCGATGTCTGGATGCTTGTCGAGCCCGATCTGGCCGGCCATGTGACGAACGGCAATGCCGCCGACGAGGTGTTCGACATCAATTTCATGGCTGTCGAGGAAGGCGACTTGGACGAGTTGGCGAAACATCAGGGCAGCGGCATTCTGCCTAAAGAGCCTTAACGGTAACCTACTCCGCCTTGAACGCCTTGTAGATCGCCCACGCCGTCGCGAGGTCTTCGTGGCCGCCGCCGCCGGACTTGAACCAGGTGATCTGGTCGTCCGACCGGCGTTTCGGCGCCTCGCCGCGGGCGACTTGTGCCATATCGATCACGGCGGCTGGGTCGAGCACGCCTGAAGCGATCGGCTGGGTCAGGTCGCCAGCGATCTCGAGGGTGGTGAAGCGCGCGTCGACGTAGTGGCGCTTGGCCGCCTTGATGCAATCGTCGTCGGCCTCGCGCATGTCGGGCCGGTAGCCGCCCACAAGGTCGAGATGGGTGCCGGCGCGCAGCCATGCGCCCTTGACGAGCGGCTCGCGCGCCATCGTCGCGGCCGACACGATGTCGGCTGAGGAGATGGCGTCATGCAGATCGTCGGCCGCCACGAGCGCGACCTTCGGCAGGCGTGGTGCAAGTGCAGCCATGGCGCGCTCCAGCGCCGGCCGGCTGCGGTTCCACCAAAGGACGCGGCGGACCGGCCGCACGGCGCAGTGCGCCTCGACCAGATGCGACGCCAGCGCACCCGCGCCCACCATGCACAAGGTCTCGGCATCCTTGCGCGCCAGCCAATCGGCGGCGGCAGCGGAGTTGGCCGCCGTCTTGCGTAGGGTGAGCATCGGGCCGTCCAGGCCGCACAGCGTCTCGCCGGTCCCGCCGTCGAACAGCAGATAGGCGCCCTGCACGCTCGCGAGGTTCTTCGCCGTATTGCCCGGAAAGACGTTCGCGATCTTGATGCCGAAGCACTTGCCGTACTGCCAGGCCGGCAGCATCAGCCAGTCGTTCTGTGCGTCGCCCGGCAAAGGCTGGCTGACCAATATTCGCTCGACGCGATCGGTGCCCTGCTTGTTCATCTCCTGGATGGCAGGCACCAGCCGGCGGAAATCGCCGAAGTGCTGGACCGCCTCCGCGTCGAGCCACAGCATGAGCTAGACAGCCATGCCGGCGCGGCGGCCGTCATACAGCGCGGCGGCGGCGTGGCGCGCCGCGATGCAGTCGCCGACGGTGACCACGTTCATGCCCTTGGCCTGCAGCTCGCGTGCAATCGAATCGTTGGAGATGTTGGTCAGCGCGGTCACGATGTCGTCGACCTCGATGGTCGTTTCGCTGCCGTCGAGCAGGCTCACGATCCGCGCCTTGCCATCCTTGAATCCGGCGACCGCGGATTCCACCACGAACTTCGCGCCGAGCTTGGCGAGCCGCATGCGCACCGGACCGTCGATGGCGGTGCGGATCAGCTCCTTGCCCACTTGGGGATCGGGCGTGACGATCGTCACCTGATGGCCCGCCTCCGCCAGATGCCAGGCGGTGCCGACGCCCTTGTAGTTGCCGCCTTCGTCGAGCACCAGCACTCTGCTGCCGAGCCGCGCCTCGCGCGCCATCACCGCCTCCGCCGGCCAGACATGCGGGCCGCGCAATGCCGCGTCCGCCTCGGCGTGCGGCCAATAGCGCTGGGTCGGCGCCTCGGTCGGCGACGAGCCGGTGGCCAGGATCACCGTGTCATATTCTCCGCCCGCGATGTCGTCGGTATCGAGAAAGGTGTTGCGCCGCACCTCGATCTGCAGGCGCTGCAACTGGCCTTCGAACCAGTCGAGGAAGTCGAGGATCTGCGCGCGGCGCGGCTGCATGCCGGCGAGGCGGAACTGCCCTCCCAGCTTGTCGGACGCTTCCGCGAGGGTCACGCGATGACCACGCTCCGCGGCCACACGCGCCGCTTCCAGGCCGGCGGGACCGCCGCCCACCACCAGCACGCGCTTGGGCTGCGCGCTGGGCGTGAAGCGGTCGCCGCCCCATTCGAACTCGCGTCCTGCACTCGGATTGATCAGGCACGAGATGTGATAGTCGCGCGAGCGGCGGCCCCAGCACATCTGGTTGCAGGAGAGGCAGGGGCGGATGTCCGCCGCGCGGCCCTGCTTCGCCTTGTTGACCCAGTGCGGATCCGCGATCTGGCCGCGCACGATGGAGATCATGTCCGCGCCGCCGGAGTTGAGGATGTAGTTCGCGTTGTCAGGCGTGCGGATGTGGCTTTCCGCCTGGATGCGGACATTCTTCGCCACCTCTTTCAGCGCCGCGGCATAGGGTGCGCCGAGCTTGTCCTCGTAGATCGCCGGCGGGATGATGCGGGTGAAATCGAAATAGCTGCCGGTACCGACAGTGACGTAATCGCAGAGCTGATGCCGGTCGAGCCAGGCGACCACCTCCTGCAGGCTTTCGACGGATTGCACGTCAGGCCGCGCCGGATCGATGCTGACCGCGAGTCCGATGACGAAATCCTCGCCGCAGACCTTGCGGATCGCCTGCAGCACCTCATCCGAGAAGCGCATGCGGTTCTCGAAGCTGCCGCCGTAGCGATCGTCGCGCCGATTGGTGACCGGCGACCAGAACTGCTCGATCAGCGCGTTGTAGGCCGCCATCAGCTCGCAGCCGTCATAGCCGCATGCCTTGGCGCGCGCGGCACAGCGGGCGAACGAGGCCACGATCTCGGCGATCTCTCCGTGCGTCATGGCATGGCTGCCGTCGGAATCGTGCATCGAGGGCAGGCCGGACGGCGACCAGCTGTAGCTGAGCGAGTTATCCCAGTCGCCATGGGCGCCGACGTGATAGAGCTGCTGGACGATGTGCGCGCCTTCGCCATGCACCGCCTCCGTGATGCGGCGGAAGTGCGGGATGACGGAATCGTCGTCGGCGCGGAAGTTGCCGCGGGTCAGCACCGCGGTCCTGTGGATCGGGATCGGCTCGACCACGATCATCGCCGCGCCGCCCATCGCGCGCTCGCGGTAGTAGCCGAGATGCCGTTCGCCCGGCAGCCCGTCGACGCTCATGTTGGCGGTGTGTGCGCCGAACACGATGCGGTTGCGCAGCTTGAGATGCCGCAATTGCAGCGGCTGAAAGATCGCCGGATGGTCCATCGTCTATCCTCCCAGGAACGGCGCGATGGTAGCGCGCCCGGGCGCGCGGCGTCAGCACACCAGCGACGCCGCAGCATCCCAGGAGCGGCGCGACAGACGCGGGGAACGCCGTCAGACCGACGCATCACACCAGATTGCGGGCGTAAGCGAGGCAGGCAGCGCGGTTCGGGCGGAAATCCTGGTCTATCCACCAGCGCTCAACCTGACCCAGCACCTCGCCGACGCGCGGCCCCTCGGCAATTCCCAGCTTCAGGATGTCGGCGCCTTTCGCCGGGAACCGTGGCCTCGGCCAGCGCTCGATCTCGGCCAGCGCCATGGTGCCGGAGGCGCCGTCGATCCGGTCCGCCCAGTCCAGCAGCAGCCGGTCGCGCGCGCCGTCACTGCCCCAGGCATAGATCTGCCGGTGCACCTCGTGCACGCTCGAGGCATTGAACGGATCGCGCGCGGCATCGAGCGCGATCATGCGGTCGCCCTCGGCGCGCGACAGCTTCAGCCGCTCCGCGACCTCGCGGCCGCAGCCCGTCATGGTCAGTGCGGCCAGCCGCCGCACCGGATCTGGCGCGAGGCCATGGCGCTGCTCCAGCTCCGCCACCGCGCGCAGCCGGTCCAGCGAAGTGGCCCACGGCAGATAGTGCTGCACGATGCCGAGGCTCAGCATCCCGCCCCACGCTTCCGGGCCGTGCCGGGCCACCAGCAGGCGCAAAGTCTCCTGCCGCAAACGCTCGCCCGACAGGCCTTTCAGGTTCGGCGCGAGCTCCTGCGCCGCGCGCACAGCGGCATCGTCGAACCCGCCGGTCGCATAGTCGGCATGGAAGCGGAAGAAGCGCAGCAGGCGCAGATAGTCTTCGGTGATGCGCTGCGCCGGATCGCCGACGAAGCGCACCCGGCCGGCGGCCAGATCCGCGAGCCCGCCGAAATAGTCATGCACTTCGCCGTCGGCATCGGCGGACAGGGCATTCATGGTGAGGTCGCGGCGGGCGGCATCCGCCTGCCAGTCGTCGGTGAACGCGACCTTGGCCCGGCGGCCATCGGTTTCAACATCCAGGCGCAGCGTGGTGACCTCGATTCCGGTCCTGTCCGCGACCGCGGTGATGGTGCCGTGCTCGATACCGGTCGGCACCGCCTTCAGTCCCGCTTTTTCCAGCAACGCCGTCACACGCTGCGGCGAGAGCGGCGTCGCGATATCGACATCGCGGATCGGCCGCCCGACCAGGGCATCACGGACGCAGCCGCCGACAAAGCGCGCCGTGTCGCCCTCGGCAGTCAAAGCCTGCATCACGCGGGCAGCCGGACCCTCGGTCATCCAGCGCTGGGGCAGGCGCCGCAGGTCAGGCTTCATCGGCCAGCCCCAGCACTTCAACAAGATTGTTCAGCATGCCGGCGGTGGCGCCCCAGATGTAGTGCTCGCCCCAGGGGTATGCGTAGAAAAAGCGCTGCTTGCCCTGGAACACGCGGCTTTCCAGCTTGCGACTCCGGACATCGAGGAAAAAGCCGAGCGGGACCTCGAACACATCGGCGACCTCGAACGGATCTGGGCGATAGCTTTCCGGCGGCGCGACGAAGCCGACACAGGGCGTCACTTCGAAGCCGGTGCGCGTCACGTAGGTATCGAGGCGGCCGAGCATCTCGACCTGGCGCGCCGGCAGGCCGACCTCCTCCTCCGCCTCGCGCAACGCCGCGGCGACGGCATCCGAGTCGGTGGGTTCGATGCGCCCGCCGGGAAAGGCGATCTGGCCGGCATGGTCGTTGAGATGCGGCGTGCGCCTGGTGAACAGGATCGTCATGCCGCCGGGCCGGTCGACCAAACCCACCAGCACCGCAGCGGGAACCAGCGTGCGATCCGGAAACATGTCGGGATTGAGGTCATGGTCGCCGCGCTGCGATGCGCTCGCCGGCAGCGGAACCGCGACGACGCTGCCGCTGACCGCGCCGGCCGGCGCAGCGCGGCGCCCCGGCGCGGGCGCCAGGGCGAAACGCCGGCTGATGAGGGTCCGCTCCATCAGTGCGCGGTCTCCGTGCGGGCCGCCGATTCGAAATCCTGCAGATGGCCCAGCGCGAAGAACTGGCCGCGACTCCAGACGCCGAGCTGTTCCATGCCCTCCACCCGGCGCATTTCGCCCAGGTCGACGAGATGATAGAAGACCGGGCGCAGGATCAGCGCTTCGAGTCCGGGACGAACAAGGACATAGGGTCTCGGCTCGCCACCCGGCTGGTTGGTCCGGTTGCGGCGATGCGCGACGCGGATCGGATGGTCGCAATCGGCGATCACAAATTCGTCAAGATTGGTCCTGAAAGTCAGGATCTGGTCGCGGCCGCTGCCGCTTGCCGCCACCTCCACGGCGGTGAAGGGTGCATCATCGACCGCAATGCGGCCGCGCTCGGCCGGGGTGACCAGCCAGTATTCCCCGTCGCCCTCGCGCCGCAGCACGGTGGAGAACAGCTTGACCAGGGGTTTCCGGTTGATCGGGGTGCCGCGATAGAACCAGGTCCCATCCGCGGCGATGCGCATGTCAAAGTCGCCACAGGAGGGCAAATCCGAGAACCGGGGGCCGGACTCTGGGTTGGACATGGTTGTGGTTAACAGTTTACGCTTTAATCATCATACGTGCGCTATATTGAGAGGTATAGGTGGCCATGACGGAAGGACAGATTTCCATGTCTTCACAAGGGCCTGCACCACAAATCGGGGGTTCGGTGGGTGCCGCGGCCGCGGCTGACCTGGCCGGCCTGATCGAGAGCTACAGCCAGCGGATCGAGCTGGTCCGCCGCCAGCTCGCCCAGGTCATCTTCGGCCAGGAGCAGACCGTCGAGCAGGCGTTGATCTCGATCCTGTCGGGCGGCCACGTCCTGCTGATCGGCGTTCCCGGCCTCGCCAAGACCAAGCTGGTCGATTCGCTGGGCCAGGTTCTCGGGGTCGATGCCCAGCGCGTGCAGTGCACGCCGGACCTGATGCCCTCCGACATCGTCGGCTCGGAAGTGCTGGAGGAGAGCGAATCCGGCCGGCGCAGCTTCCGCTTCATCAAGGGCCCGGTGTTCTGCCAGCTGCTGATGGCGGATGAAGTCAACCGCGCCAGCCCGCGCACCCAGTCCGCGCTGCTGCAGGCGATGCAGGAGCGCAAGGTGTCGGTCGCAGGACATACCTACACGCTGCCCGAGCCGTTCCACGTGCTCGCGACCCAGAATCCGCTGGAGCAGGAGGGCACCTATCCCCTGCCGGAAGCGCAGCTCGACCGTTTCCTGCTGCAGATCGATGTCGACTATCCGTCGAACGATGCTGAGCGGCAGATGCTGATCGTCACCACCGGGTCGCACGAAGCGGGCCTGACACGCGTACTGTCGCCGGAAGACGTGCTGTCGATCCAGCGCCTCGTCCGCCGCATGCCAGTGGGCGAGAAGGTGGTCGATGCGATCCTGAAGATGGTGCGGGCAGGACGGCCGGAGCTGACCTCCATCAAAGACGTGAAGGATGGCCTGGCATGGGGCCCCGGCCCACGCGCCGGACAGGCACTGATGCTTGCGACCCGCGCCCGCGCGCTGATCCAGGGCCGCTTCTCGCCCTCGATCGACGACGTGGTGGCGCTGGCGCATCCGGTCCTGCGGCACCGCATCGCGCTGACCTACGGCGCACGCGCGGAAGGCGCGACCCCGAAGGCGATCATCGACCGCCTGATCGCCGAGATCGGCTAGATCGGAATCGCTGGACGCTCATGGCAATGGCGTCGTTCGACAAGACAAAATACCAGGCGGCGGAGATCGCCGAGCGCGTGCCGCCGCTGCTGCTGGCGGCGCGCCGCATCGCGGCCACCATAGAGCAGGGCGTTCACGGACGCCGGCGCGTCGGCCGCGGCGAAGCCTTCTGGCAGTTCCGGCAATACTACCCGGGCGATGAAATCCGGCGCCTCGACTGGCGCCAGTCGGCAAAATCCGACCGCCTGTTCCTCCGCCAGATGGAATGGTCGGCGGCGCAGAGCGCGTTCCTGTGGTGCGACCTCTCCGCCTCCATGCGCTTCGCCAGCCGCCGTGATCTGCCGAGCAAGCTGGAAGCCGCGCAGGTGCTGACCCTCGCCTTGGCGGGTGCGATGTCACGCGCCGGCGAGCGGGTCGCGCTGCTGGGATCCGGCGAGCGGCCGAGCGCCGGACGCTTCATTCTCGAATCGATCGCGCACCGCCTGGCACACCTGGCCGGCCAGGCTGACAGTTCCGCCGAGCCGAAATTCTCGATCCCGCCGCAAGCAGCCTTGCCGGCGCACGCCCATGTCATCCTGGTCAGCGACTTCCTGGCGCCGCCCGAGGAACTGAAGGCGGCGATCAACCGTTTTGCCGGCACCGACTGCCGCGGCCATCTGATCCAGGTGCTGGATCCGGCGGAGCTCGATTTGCCCTATATGGGCAGGGTTCGGTTCGAAGGCGTCGAAGGCGAAGGCGATCTGCTGATGAGCCGCGCCGAGAATATCCGCGACGGCTATCGGACCGAGTTGGCGAATCACTGGGATGGGTTGAAACTGCTGGCGCAGTCGGCGGGCTGGAGTCTGTCGCGCCACGTCACCGACCGCTCGGCGGCGAAATCGCTGCTGGAAGCGTACCAATGGCTGGCCGCCGACCACCGGCCGACGGCGCACCAATAGGGGCCGCATGCTGACCTTGGGCAGCCTCACCTTCGCGGCACCGTGGCTTCTCGCGGCACTCGCCGTGCTGCCGATCCTGTGGTGGCTGCTGCGCCTCACCCCGCCCAGCCCGAGGCGGATTGCGTTCCCGCCGATCCGCCTGCTGTTCCTGCTGCGGCCCAAGGAGGAGACGCCGCATCGCACGCCGTGGTGGCTGATCCTGCTGCGCCTCGTCATCGCGTGCCTGGTGATCGCGGGCCTGGCGCAGCCGTTGTGGAATGCCAATTTCGGCTTCCCGCGCAGCGGCCCGGTGATGATCGTGCTGGACGACGGCTGGGCCGCGGCCCACGGCTGGGACGAGCGCAAGGAGGCCGCCAGGCGGCTGATCGACCGCGCCGGACGCAACGGCCGCCAAGTCATCCTCGCCACCACCGCGCCGCAGGCCGGCGCATCCAGCTTCGGCTTGACGCCGATGCCGGCCGCGACCGCCGCAACCCAGTTGGCGGCGCTCGAGCCGTCGCCCTGGCCGACCGACCGCGCGGCGGCAATGGGCCGGCTGGGAAAGGCGGAGTTGCCGGCGGACCTCAACACCTTCTGGCTGTCCGATGGGATCGGCAGCCAGAAGCCAGATATCGACACGGCATTCGGCGATGCGCTGCAGAAGCACGGCTCGCTCGATGTCATGAGCCTGAAGCGCGACCTGCCGCTCATGCTGCTGCCGCCCGAGCGCGATCCCAACGGCCTGTGGGTCAAGGTCCAGCGGACACAAGTCGGCGCCGCCCAGCCGGTGCGGCTGCGCGCGCTGGATCGCGACGGGCGCACCCTCGGCCTGTCCGAAGGTGTCTTCCGGGCCGACGAACGGGTCGCGCGGATCAAGCTCGACCTGCCGGTCGAGCTCGCCAACCGCGTCAGCCGGGTCGCCCTGGAGAACGGAACCAGCGCCGGCGGGGTGACGCTGCTGGACGACGGCGGAGGGCGCAAGCCGATCGGCCTCGTGACCGACAATCCCGCTTTGGCGCGCCAGCCGATGCTGGGCGAGATCTATTTCGTCGAACGCGCCCTCGCGCCGAACCACGAGGTGCGCGCCGACCGCCTGCAGACGCTGCTGAAGCAGGAGCTGGCGGTCATCGTCCTCACCGACCATTCGGCCTTCGCCGATGGCGACCGCACGGCGTTGAAGAAATGGGTCGAGCGCGGCGGCATGGTGATCCGTTTCGCCGGGGAAAAGCTGGCGAGCGATCCCAAGGACGACCTGCTGCCGGTGCGCCTGCGCCCGGGCGACCGAACGCTGGGCGGCGCCTTGTCCTGGACCGAGCCCGCGCACCTGGCGGAGTTCCCCAATTCCTCGCCCTTCGCCGGCCTCAATATCCCGAAGGATGTGGAGATCAGCCGCCAGGTGCTGGCCGAGCCCGATATCGACCTCGGCAACAAGACCTGGGCGCGCCTGACCGACGGCACGCCGCTGGTGACGGGCGCGCGCGTGGGCAATGGGTTCTCCGTGCTGTTCCATGTCGG
This sequence comes from Dongiaceae bacterium, assembly GCA_035699005.1. Classification (GTDB taxonomy): domain Bacteria; phylum Pseudomonadota; class Alphaproteobacteria; order Dongiales; family Dongiaceae; genus Dongia_A. The sequence goes on along the minus strand of DASSBF010000176.1, from coordinate 12,562 downwards.
CAGCACGGCCGAATGGTCGAACCTGCCGATCTCCGGCCTGTTCGTGGAGATGCTCGACCGTCTGGTGATGACGGCCTCGGGCGTCGTGGTGAACGCCGACGAGAACCGGCCGCTGGCGCCCGCCCAGACCCTGAATGCGTTCGGCCAATTGACGCCGCCGATCGCCTCGGCGGTCGCCGTCGTCGCCAAGGACCTGCCGGCGACCAAGGTCGGACCGCAGCATCCGCCGGGATTCTACGGGCCCGACAACCAGCATCGCGCGCTCAATCTGGCACCATCGCAGCCGGTCTTTGCCCCGCTCACCGTCCCGGCGCGCCAGCTCGTGGCCGACCGCACACTGGAGCTGGGACCGTCGCTGTTCCTGATCGCGTTCCTGCTGCTGATCGCCGATATGCTGATCGCCTTGGCGCTGCGCGGGCTGCTGAGGCGGCGCGGTGCGCTGGCGACGGGCGCGGCGGCGGTCGCGCTGTGCCTGCAGATGGTGCCGCAGCCCTCACACGCGCAGCAATTGCCGGACCAGGACATCATCGCGGCCACCGAAACCACTCATCTCGCGTTCGTCCGCACCGGCGTGCCGCAGGTCGATGCCACCAGCAAGGCCGGCCTCTACGGCCTGACGCAGACGCTGCTGCGCCGGACCTCCGTCGATGTCGGCGATCCGGTCGCGATCGACGTCGAAGCTGACGAGCTCGCATTCTATCCCTTCCTCTATTGGCCGGTGACCGCCGGCCAGCACACGCCCTCGCGGCAGGCGATCGACAAGCTCAACAAGTATCTCGCCGTCGGCGGCATGATCTTCTTCGACACCGCCGACCAGAACCTGATCGGGATGAGCGGCGCCGAGATGGGACCGGGCGCGCAGCGGCTGATGGAGCTGACGCCGGGCCTCGACGTGCCGCGCCTGATGCCGATCCCGCCGGATCACGTGCTGACCAAATCGTTCTATCTGCTGCGCGACTTCCCGGGCCGCTGGATCGGCGGAACGGTGTGGGTGGAAGTGCCGCGCGGCCGCGTCAATGACGGCGTCTCGGGCGTGCTGGTCGGCAGCAACGACTATGCCGCCGCGTGGGCCACCGACGAGCTTGGGCAGCCCATGTTTCCCGTGACGCCGGGCGGCGAGCGCCAGCGCGAGATGGCTTATCGCTTCGGCGTCAACATCATCATGTATGCGCTGACCGGCAACTACAAATCCGACCAGGTGCACGTCCCGGCGATCCTGGAAAGGCTCGGACAATGAGGACGGCAACAGCATGATCCGCGACGCCTATTCGCTCGCCCTCAACCCGCTGCTGCCGTGGTGGCTGATTGCGATTCTCGCCGGCTCGTTCCTGGCGCTGGTGATCTATGCCCTGGCGCGGCGGGCGCGCGGCGCGCTGCTGCGGCTGCTGGCGGGCGCGGCGCTGACCGCGATCCTGCTCAACCCGTCGCTGGTGCAGGAGCAGCGCGCCTATCAGAAGGACGTGGGCCTGGTGGTGGTCGACCGCTCGCCCAGCCAGGGGCTGGAGCACCGCACCGCGGACACCGACGCGACCATCGCCAGGCTGCGCGAGACCGCGAAGAAATTCGACGATCTCGACCTGCGGGTGGTCGAGACCAAAGGCGGCAGCGACCACGCCGAAAAAGGCACGCAGCTGTTCGACGCGGTGCGCGAGGCGCTGGCCGACATCCCGCAGAAGCGGCTGGCCGGCCTGGTCCTGGTGACCGACGGACAGGTGCACGACATCCCCGGCGCGGCGCGCGAGCTTGGCATCACCGCCCCGATCCACCTCGCCATGACCGGCGATCCCGGAGGCAAGGATCGGCGCATCATCGTCACGCAGGCGCCGACCTACGGCCTGGTGGGCAAGAAGGTCGATGTCACGTTCCAGGTCGACGATCTCGGCAGCCCGGCGGAGGGAACGGCGCCCGTCGTCATCCGCCGCGACGGCGAGCAGATCGCGGAGATATCCGCGCCGGTCGGCAAGCCGCAGAACGTCCCGCTCGACATCGTGCATGGCGGCCAGACGGTGTTCGAAATCGAGGTCGCCAAGTCGCAGCACGAACTGACGCTCGCCAACAACGCCGCCGTGTTCGCCGTCAGCGGCGTACGCGACCGGCTGAAGGTGCTGCTGATCTCCGGCGAGCCCTATCCGGGCGAGCGCACCTGGCGCAACCTGCTGAAGTCCGATCCCTCGGTCGAGCTTATCCATTTCACCATCCTGCGCCCGCCGAACAAGCAGGATGCGACGCCGATCAACGAGCTGGCCTTGATCGCCTTCCCGGTCGACGAGCTGTTCGACATCAAGCTCAAGGAATTCGACCTCATCATCTTCGACCGGTTCCAGCACCTCGGCATCCTGCCGGACGAGTATTTCGAGCACATCGTCAACTACGTGAAGGACGGTGGCGCGGTGTTCGAATCGGCCGGCCCAAGTTCGGCCGGGCAGTTCAGCCTGTACCGTACGCCGCTGCAGCAGATTTTCGCGGCACAGCCGACCGGCGAGATCCGCACCCAGGGCTTCCAGCCGCAGGTGACGCCGGTCGGCCTGCGCCATCCCGTCACCGCCGACCTGCTGCCGCCGGCCGAAGACCGGCCGCATTGGGGCCGCTGGTTCCGCGAGATGCCGGCGAGTTCGGCGCGCGGCGTCACGGTCATGAGCGGCGTCGACGGTTTGCCGCTGCTGGTGCTCGACCGCGTCGGCAAGGGCCGGGTCGCGCAGCTCTTCTCCGACCAGATCTGGCTGTGGGCCAAGGGCTTCGAGGGCGGCGGCCCGCACGCCGAGCTGATCCGCCGCATCGCCCACTGGCTGATGCAGGAGCCGGACCTGGAGGAGGAGGACCTGCGCGCCACCGTGATCGACGGCAAGCTGGAAATCCGCCGCCAGAGCCTGACCACCCAGGTCGAGGAGGTGACCGTCAAGCATCCGGACGGCACGACCGAGAAGGTGAAGCTGCGCGACGACGGCCGCGGCCGCGCGACCGGCTCGATCGCCGCCTCCGACCAGGGCCTCTACAAGGTGAGCGACGGCAAGCGCCAGGCCTTTGCCGCCTCGGGCGCGCTCAATTCCAAGGAATGGGCCGATCCGCGCGCCAGTTCCAAACCGCTGCGTGCGCTGGTGCAGGAGACCGGCGGCGGCGTGCAGGCGGTCAGCATGGCGGGCCAGCCGACCTGGCGGCGCGTGCCGACCGGCGGCGCGATGGCGGGCAGCGGCTGGCTCGGCCTCAGGCAGAACGAGGACTACACGGTGACCGGCGTCACCAACATGCCGCTCTTGCCCGCGTGGGCGGCGCTGCTGCTTGCACTGGGCCTGGTGATGCTGGCCTGGCGGCGGGAGAGCAAGTGACCACCGATCGGAGTGACCGGCCGAACGGGCTGGATTGCAGCCGAACGTGGCACGGGCCGGCAGCCAGCGGCTCATCGGATTCCCGCGACAACTCGGCTATAATCCCGCCCTTCGCACGACAGGGAGGCACGGCAATGAAGACCGGCGAGCCGGCGACCGCGGCACATGCCGAGGTTTCGCCAGATCACATCATGCGGATCGGAATGGGATTCTGGGCGTCCAAGGTGCTGCTGAGCGCCGTCGAGTTCGGCGTCTTCACGCATCTGAGCGAGGGGCCCAAAAGCGGGCCCGAGCTCGAGCGCCTCATGGCGCTGCATCCCCGCGGGACCAGCGATTTTCTCGATGCGCTCGTGGCCCTGGGGCTTCTGTCCAGCGAGGGCGTTGGCCCCGACCGCATCTATGGCAATACCGCCGATACGGCCATGTTCCTCGATCGCCGGAGCCCGCGTTACATGGGCGGAATTCTCGAGATGGCGAACGCGCGGCTCTATCCCTTCTGGGCCGACCTGACGCCGGCCCTCAAGACGGGTCAGCCGCAGAACGAGGTGCGGCATACCGGCCGGCCGATGTTCGAGGAGCTCTACGCCGATCCCGCGCGCCTCGAGCAGTTCATGCGCGCAATGAGCGGTGTCTCACAGGGGAATTTCGCCGCCCTTGCGGAAAAGTTCGACTTCTCCCCCTACAAGACCATGGCCGACATCGGCGGGGCGACCGGGCAGCTATCCTGCATCGTTGCCGGCAAGCATCGGCATCTGTCCTGTCGCTCCTACGATCTGCCGGCGGTGAAGCCGATCGCGGAGCGTTGCATCCGGGAGCGCGGCATGAGCGACCGGGTCCAGGCGGACGTCATCGATTTCTTCCGCGACGAGCTGCCAAAGGCCGATCTGATCACCATGGGAATGATCCTCCACGACTGGAATCTCGAGAGAAAGAAGATGCTGATCGCCAAGGCCTACCGGGCTTTGCCCAAAGGCGGCGCCTTGATCGCCATCGAAAACCTCATCGACGACGAACGGTGCAAGAACGCCTTCGGTCTGCTGATGTCGTTGAACATGCTGATCGAGTTCGGCGACGCGTTCGACTTCACCGGCGCCGATTTTGCCGGCTGGTGCCGGCAGGCCGGCTTCAGCCGCTGCGAAGTCCTCCCGCTGGCGGGTCCGGCGAGCGCCGCCATTGCCTACAAGTGATCGGGCGCCGCTTTTTTGGTCGTCCCTCAAACGAAACGGCCCCGCCTGGGCGGGGCCGTCGTCGGTCCAAGGACCAGTCTGAAGCCTACATCGCTGCCAAACTGTCATAATCCTTCAGCAGCGCCTGGGCATCCTCGCTGTCGCAGCCCTTCTTCTGGGCCAGCACGCGCGCGTCGGTCTTGGCGGTCTCGATCAGCGTCAGGCGCTCGCCGCCGCCGATCTCGTGATTGACCGCGTTGTCGATCGTGGTGCCGAGCTTGCGCCACGCCGCGGCGTCATGCGTCACGCCCTTGCAGATCTCCGCGAGGCGAACCGCTTCCTGGAGCTGGGTGTATTTCGCAGCGGAATCCTGGGCCATCGCAGCGCCGGTAACACCAGCCACGCCAGCCGCCAGGGCCGCCGCCAGGAGCGTGCGGGAGAACTTCGCTTTGGACATTTTGGCCATCCCTTCTGGTTCTTGGTTGTCCGATTTGGGGTTTTGACAGAAAACCGAGCCTAGTCTCCGGCGGTCGGCAGCGGTTTGCAACCTCTTTTTTGTCGTCCAAACCGCGGAAATCCGCCATTGATAGACGGGGTTGGCGGCTTTGGAGTGTGGCTTTCGGGCACGCTCCGCACCGCCATCGAGTCCGGCTTTTCAAGCAGGGGTTAAACGGTGCGACCGACCAAGCGGTTCCGCGATCTGATCGAGGCCGAGGAGATTCTGGTGCTTCCCGGCATTTTCGACGCGCTCAGCGCCCGGCTGGCGGCGGGGGCCGGCTTCCAGGCGCTGGTCGGCGGCGGCTATGCCGCGACCGCCAGTCTGATCGGGGCGCCGGACATCGGCCAGCTCGGCCTGGCCGAAATGGCAGACCACTACCGACGCCTGGCCGATGCCGTCGACATCCCGATCCTGGCCGATGCGGACACCGGCTTCGGCGACTCGGTGAACGTCGCACGCACCGTCCGGACCTATGAGCGCGCCGGAGTCGCCGCGCTCATCATCGAGGACCAGGTGGCGCCGAAGCGCTGCGGCCACATGGAGGGCAAGCGGGTCATTCCGGTGGCCGACATGATCGCCAAGGTCAAGGCGGCGCTCGACGCGCGGGTGGACGGCGACCTGATGATCGTGGCGCGCACCGATGCGCGCGCGATCGAAGGACTGGAGGCGGCGGTCGAGCGTGCGCAGCTCTACCGCGCGGTCGGCGCCGACATGATCTTCGTCGAAGCGCCGCTCAGCACAGATGAGATGGCCTATATCTGCTCCGACATCGCGGCGCCGTGCCTCGCCAACAACGTCGAGGGCGGCAAGACCCCGATCCTCGCCGCCGAGCGGCTGCAGGAAATCGGCTATGCCGCCGTCGCCTTCCCTGTGTCGGCAAGCTATGTGGCGGCCAAGGCGCTGCGCGCCTTCTTCGCCGACCTGCAGGCTGCAGGCGACACCAGCACCTTGACCGACCGCATGCTGCACTTCGCGGCGTTCCACGAGATCGTCGGGCTGGGGAACCTGCGCGAGCAGGAGCGCGCCTGCGATGCCTTTGCCAAGGAGCTGCTGGAGCGCGCCGCGGAATTCGACCGCGAGGAGTAGCGCCTTACGCACCGCGGAGCGGCCAGGAAGCGGCGCATCGCCACGTGCTTGAATCAACTGCCAAATATCGACAACAGGGTGTTAACCCACGATTTATCCCGGCGACATAGCATTGGGAAACTTGATTTGGCCGCTTCGGGCTCCCTCTCCCCATCCGACCAAATGACGAGACATCGGCTACAATCGGTCGGAACAGGCCAATGAACAGCATGAATGACGACAACACCTCGCGCCAGCTCGCCTCCCAGAGCTACAAGCTGCCGATCGAGGACCAGGAGTTCCTGCTGCGCGACGAGTTGCGCGGCATCCGCTTCCAGCTCGAATACAGCAAGACGGAGCTCCTGCTGCGCGACTGGGGCATCCGCTCCACCATCATCGTGTTCGGCAGCGCGCGCGTGCCATCGCCGGAGCAGGCCGAGCTGCTGCGCGCCGGCAAGGTCGAGGGCGTGGACAAGGCGACGGCGGCGCGCCGGCTGCTGCTGGCGCCGTACTACGAGGAAGCGCGCAAGTTCGGCCGCATCGTGTCGCTGCAGGGCGGCGCGCTCAATCCCAAGGCGGGCATACGCGACAACGTGATCGCAACCGGCGGCGGCCCCGGAATCATGGAAGCGGCCAATCGCGGTGCCTCCGAAGTCAACGCGCCGACCATCGGTTTCAACATCGCCTTGCCGCACGAGCAGTATCCCAACCCCTACACCACGCCGGACCTCACCTTCCGCTTCCACTACTTCGCCATGCGCAAGATGCACCTCGCGATGCGCTCCAATGCGCTCGCGGTGTTTCCGGGCGGATTCGGGACGATGGACGAGTTCTTCGAGATCCTGACCCTGCGCCAGACCGGGAAGTCGTCGCCCAAGCCGGTCGTGCTGGTCGGGCGCGACTACTGGAACGGGGTGGTGAATTTCCAGCGCATGGTCGACCACGCGATGATCGACAAGGAGGACCTCGACCTGTTCGCGATCTGCGACAGCGCCGAGGAAGCCTGGGCCGCGCTGCTGGATCGCGGCCTCATCCTGCCGGAATAGGCGCGCATTGTTTCGACCCGCTTGAAGCCGAATCGTCGAAGGATTGATGCGGTACCTGCCGCAGCTCGGCTAGAGTGCGACATGCACCTGATCGGCCCGCAAGCTAGGCATCAACAAGACTCCCCTTCCCCCCTTGTGGGGGAAGGTTGCGGAGCCTTAGCGAACGAAGTGAGCTTAGGCGGAGCTGGATGGGGGGTGGCGCGGCGAGAGCCACGCGCGCTCGCAAGAGCGCCAATCATCGAAGCCGCAGCACTGCATCACCCCCCATCCCTACCTTCCCCCACTCCGCGGACGAATGTCCGCATTCGCGGACGGGCGGGGGAAGGGGCTTCCGCGCGGGGGCTATAGTAGTGACTGCCACCTTCCTGCGCGGATCGATCCTGCATTTCCTGCGCGATCCTGGCGCCGAGCCTGACCCGGCCGCGTGGGAGTACTGGGACGACGGCGCGCTCGAGATCGTCGATGGACGCATCGCGGCGGTTGGGCCGGCCGAACGGGTCCTCAGGTCTCGCGCACGAGGCGACGCGCTGCACGATCACCGCGGCAAGCTCATCCTGCCCGGCTTCGTCGATACCCACGTGCACTACGCGCAGGTCGACGTGATCGCCTCCTACGGACGGCAATTGCTCGACTGGCTCAACGAGTACACGTTTCCGGCCGAGCGCGCCTTCGCCGATCCCGATCATGCGCGCGAGATCGCCGGCCTGTTTCTGGACACGCTGCTGCGGCACGGCACCACGACGGCGGCTGTCTATCCCACGGTCCACAGGCAGTCGGTCGATGCGTTCTTCGAGCAGGCGCAGCGGCGCGACCTGCGCATGATCTGCGGCAAGATCATGATGGACCGCAACAGCCCGGACTACCTGCGCGACGACGTTGCCGGCGCCGAAGCGGATTGCCGCGACCTGATCCGTCGCTGGCACGGCAAGGACCGGCTCGGCTATGCGCTGACGCCGCGCTTCGCGCCGACCTCGACGCCGGAGCAGCTCGCGATGATCGGCCGGCTGTATGCCGAGACTCCCGGGGTGTGGATGCAGACCCACCTCGCGGAGAACCGCGACGAAATCGAATGGGTGAAGACGCTCTTCCCCGAGGCGCGCTCCTATCTCGACGTCTATGACCGGTTCGGCCTGCTCGGCCCGCGCTCGGTGTTCGCCCATTGCATCCACCTGGACGAGGCCGACCGCGCGCGCTTCGTCGCGAGCAACAGCGCGATGTCGTTCTGCCCGACCTCGAACCTGTTCATCGGCTCCGGCTTCTTCGATCTGGAAGCCGCGCGGAAGCTGGGCGTGCGCGTCGGGCTTGCGACCGACGTCGGCGGCGGCACCAGCTATTCGATGATCGAGACGTTGGCCGAAGCCTACAAGGTGCTGATGACCCACGGCCAGCGGCTGAATGCCTGGCGCGGCCTGTGGCTCGCGACCCTGGCTGGCGCCGAGTGCCTGTCGCTCGACGACAAGATCGGCAATTTCCGGGTCGGAAAGGAGGCCGATTGCGTGGTGCTGGACTGGGCGGCGACGCCGGTGCTGGCACGCCGCACGGAGGTCGCGAAGACCTTGGAAGAGCGGCTGTTCGCCCTGATGATGCTGGGCGACGACCGGGCCGTATCCGCCACCTATATATTGGGACAGCAGGCAACCGTTTGATGCATTGTGCTACTTTTTTGTTGACATGATAGCATAATGCTAACAGCCTCCGTTTCGACCAAACGAGGCGGGGATTCATGGACCTTGATCCGAATGTCACCATCCTGCGGGATGCGCAAGGCGCCGCCCAGCATGCGATCCTGCCATGGAGCGAATTCGAGGCACTGAAGCGGGCGGCGCAGGCGGAGGGTGCGGCACCTTCAGCGTCACGGCCGCAGCTTCCGCGTCCGGTCCAGCAGACGATCGCGGAAGGCGGCCACCCCATCCGGGCGTGGCGCGACCATCGCCAGTTCAACCAGGCGCAACTGGCCGCTCTGGTCGGCATCAGCCGCGCCTATCTGGCGCAGATCGAGGGCGGAGAGCGGACGGGAACCCTCGATGTCACGGCGCGCATCGCGCGGGCACTGGGTTGCCTGATCGAGCAACTGATCGCGCCGGCGGCCGGAGATTTCTCCACAATGGTCGCGACCCTCGGCGCAATGGCGTCCAAGGTGACGGACATCGTCGGCCAGATTCCGCGCGCAGCGTGGCGGCGCGGGCCGGCCAAGGGCGGATTTTCTCTGCTGGAGCATGTCTGCCATCTGCGCGACATCGACGATGATGGTTATCGCGTGCGGGTCGAGCGGATGCTCGCGGAACAGCGGCCGAGCCTGGTCGACATCGACGGCGATGCGCTCGCCAGGGAACGTGACTACCAGAGCCAGGATATGATGAGCGCGCTGTCGGCCTTCACCGCCACGCGACGGGCGATTGCGGCGCAGCTTGCCAGGCTGACACAGGAAGAGCGGCAGCGCACCGGCCTGATGGCAGGCAAGGAGATCACCATCGAAGGCCTGGCGGGCGCCATGCAGGCGCATGATTCCGAGCATCTCGACCAGCTCAACGAGCTTTGCGCAGAGCTCGGAAAACTGGCCGTTTGATCAAGCCCGCCACCGCCAAGAAAATTCCTTTCCTCGTGCGAGAATAGGCGCCGAAGAATCCTGCGCTCCGCCGTTCTTAACCCGACTTTCGCCATGCAAGGGCCAAGATCGTCTGTATGATCGCGGCCCTCGCCAACGGAGCCGCCGGAGAGGAATGCGTGTCCGAGGAACTGTTCCGCCTGGGTGGATTGCCGCCTTACGTGTTCGCGGAAGTGAACGCCATGAAGGCAGCAGCCCGCCGGCGCGGCGAGGACGTGATAGACCTTGGCATGGGCAATCCCGACGGCCCGCCCCCGCCGCACGTGGTGCAGAAGCTGGTCGAGACGCTGAATAACCCGCGCGTCCATGGCTATTCCACCTCACGCGGCATTCCCGGCCTCAGGCGCGCGCTCGCCGGGTATTACCAGCGGCGTTTCGGCGTTAGCCTCGATCCCGAAAGCGAGATCGTGGTCACGCTCGGCTCCAAGGAAGGCCTGGCCAACCTCGCCCAGGCGATCGTGGCACCGGGCGACGTGGTGGTGGCGCCGGACCCCTGCTATCCCATCCACGCGTTCGGGCAGATCTTCGCCGGCGCGAGCTTGCGCTCTGTCCCGATCGGCGCGGGCATCGACCTGTTCGCCGGCATCGAACGCGCGATGCGCCAGGAGCCGAAGCCGCGGTGCGTGGTGGTGAATTTCCCGGCGAACCCGACCGCCTTCACCATCGGCCTCGAGTTCTATGAGCGGCTGGTCAAGCTGGCGCTGGAGCTCAACATCACGATCGTCAGCGATATCGCGTACGCGGAGATCTATTTCGATGGCAATCCGCCGCCATCGATCCTCCAGGTGCCGGGCGCGAAGGACATCGCGATCGAGTTCTCGTCGCTCTCCAAGAGCTACAACATGGCGGGCTGGCGCATCGGCTTCGCGGCGGGCAATCCGCGCCTGATCGCGGCGCTCGCCAAGATCAAGTCCTATCTCGACTATGGCGCGTTCACGCCGATCCAGGTGGCGGCGACCGCCGCGCTCAACGGCCCGCAGGAGTGCGTGGCGGAGATCCGCCAGCGCTACAAGGAGCGGCGCGACGTGCTGATCGAAGGGTTGGGGCGTGCCGGCTGGCGCGTGCCGGCGCCGAACGCGTCGATGTTCGTATGGGCGCCGCTGCCGCCGGATTTCGCCTCGCTCGGCAGCCTCGAATTCTGCAAGCGCCTGCTGACGCAGGCGAAGGTCGCGGCCGCGCCCGGCATCGGCTTCGGGGCCGGCGGCGAGGGCTTCGTGCGCTTCGCCTTGATCGAGAACCGCCAGCGCCTGCGGCAGGCCGCGCGCAGCATCGCGCGGGTGCTGGGCCGCAGCAACGCGATCAAGAACGCAGGATAGGATCGCCCGGCACCAGGGGTCCGCGCACTTGACCAGGGTTCCCGGCCGTCCGGGAGCCTTTGTGCCCACGCCGTGTTGTTCTACCGGCCGTGTTCGACCGGGGAGCAGCATGTCGGAGCGCAAGAAAGCCAAACGACCTGACAAGAGGGAGCCGAAGGAAGCGCGTCAGACGATCGGCCTGGGCGCGCACGGCGCGGCGGAGCTGCCCGAGGCCATCCTGAAAAGCTACAATCTGGAACTCAAGGACGAGGAAGGATTCGTCGGCGATCGCGCCAGCGGCCGTGCCTTTCGCGCGCTGCTGGATGAGCTGCGCGCCCAGGTCAGCGAGGTCACCGAGGACCCGCTCGGCAAGAAGTCCAGCAAGGAGCTCTCGAAAAAGCAGCTCGACAAGGTACTCGTGGACGGAGACAGCGTCGCCGCGGGCATCGTCCAGGGCGCGATCGAGGAGTTCGCCAAGAGCCTTGCAGGCGTGGTGCGGCGGTTCCTGCGCCTCAAGGCCTGGCGCGACACCGAGCGCATCGTGGTCGGCGGCGGAATCCGGCAGAGCCGGATCGGCGAGCTGATGGTCGGGCGCGCCGCGGTGATCCTGAAGACCGAGCACGTCGACGTGGACCTGGTGCCGATCCGCGCCCACCCGGACGAGGCCGGCCTGCTCGGCTGCGCGCATCTGGCGCCGAGTTGGCTCTACAAGGGATTCGGCGGTCTGGTCGCCGTCGACATCGGCGGCTCGAACATCCGCACCGGGATCGTGAAGCTGAACGCAAAGCGCGCTCCCGACCTGTCGCGCGCGGCGATCGCGCATTTCGAGATCTGGCGCCATTCGGAGGACAAACCGAGCCGGGAGGAGGCGGTCGACCAGCTGGTGAAGATGATCGAAGGCGCCATCGCCCGGGCGCACAAGGAGCACGTGAAACTGGCGCCGCTGATCGCGATCGGCTGCCCCGGCGAGATCGACAGCGACGGTTCGATCAACGCCGGCGCGCAGAACCTGCCTGGCAACTGGGAGAGTGCGCGGTTCAACTTGCCGGCCCTGATCCGCGAGCGGATTCCCGGCATCGGCAAGCATGAGACCGCCGTCCTGCTGCACAACGATGCGGTCGTGCAGGGCCTCAGCGAAGCGCCGTTCCTGCGCGACCTGAGGCATTGGGCAGTGCTGACGATCGGCACCGGACTCGGCAACGCCAGCTTCGAGAACAAGCGCGGCTGAGCCGGTGTCCCAGAGATGTCACAAGTCTCAGGAGAGCTGGTTTTGGCTGCTGTGACTTAACGCAATCATCGTCATGAAAACTTCGCTGTCACATTGATTCAGGCGTGCGGCACCCTTTATGCATGAAACGCAATTCATCGTCGCCGCGGCGAACGGCCGGCCGCAGCATACAAAACATCAGGTGAGGTGGAGCGATGCGCAAGGCGCTTCGTAAGGCGATCTTTCCGGTTGGGGGTCTTGGGACGCGGTTTTTGCCGGCGACCAAGGCGATGCCGAAGGAGATGCTGCCGGTGGTGGACAAGCCGCTGATCCAGTATGCGGTTGAGGAGGCGCGG
>DASSBF010000175.1:0-11670 GCA_035699005.1 Dongiaceae bacterium | reverse complement strand
TGGGCGATGCCCCCAGCCTGCAGGGCGGCACCCTCCTGGTCACGCCGATGCTGGGCGCCGATGGCGAGGTCTATGTCGTCGCCCAGGGCCAGATCACGATCGGCGGCTTTTCGGCGGCCGGCCAGGCCGAATCGGTGCTGCGCGGCGTCCCTACCAGCGGCCGCATCGCGCGCGGCGCGATCGTCGAGCGCGAGGTGCCGTTCAGCCTGAAGTCGCTCTCGACCGTCAACATCGCGCTGCGCAATCCCGATTTCACCACCGCCCGGCGGATCGCCGACGCGGTCAACAAGGCGATCAACGCCGAGGTCGCCTACGCCAAGGATTCGGGCACGGTCGTCCTCAACGTCGCCAAGGGCGGCGGCGACGCGGCGGCTCTCCTCACCAACGTCGAAGCGCTGCCGATCGAGCCCGACTTCCCGGCCCGGGTGGTGATCGACGAGAATACCGGCGTCATCGTGATGGGCGAGAACGTGCGCATCAGCAAGATCGCGGTGGCGCAGGGCAACCTCACCATCCGCATCACCGAGACCCCGCAGGTCTCGCAGCCCAATCCTTTCTCCAATACCGGCGTGACGGTGGTCGTGCCGCGCACCAACGTCGAGGTGCAGGAGGATCCCAACCGCAAGCTCGCGGTGGTCGATCCCGGCGTGACGCTCGATGAGCTGGTGGCCGGGCTGAACTCGCTGGGCGTCAGCCCGCGCGACATGATCTCGATCCTGCAGACCATCAAGACCGCCGGCGCGCTGCAAGCCGACCTGATGGTGCAGTGATGGCGGTCGCAGCCAGCAGCGCGCTCGCCGCCACGCCGCTCGACCGGTTCGGGACACTGCGCCAGGATGCCTCCCCCGCGATCGACGCGAAGGACCAGGCCAAGATCAAGGCCGCCGCCCAGGATTTCGAGGCGTTCTTCATCACCCACGCCTTCGGGGACATGTTCGCCGGCCTCACCAGCGACCCCGAATTCGGCGGCGGCGAGGGCGAGGACATCTTCAAGTCCTTGCTGCTGCAGGAATACGGCAAGCAGGTCACCAAGGCCGGCGGGATCGGCATTTCCGAGATGGTGCAGAAGCAGCTCTTGGAGCTTCAGGAGACGCCGCGATGAACAAGTCCTCCCGGATGGCTGATCTGCTCGCCATCACCTCGCGGCTGATCGCCTGCATGGAGCGCGAGGTGGAATTGCTGCGGGCGCTGAAGCCGAAGGAGCTGCGCCAGCTCCAGAGCGACAAGACGACCCTGGCGGACGCCTATCGCGCCTTCGTGCTGGCGCTGAAGGAGCCGGACACAGCGGCGGACGCGGTGACGGACCTATTGAAGGACGAGCTGGTCGAGGCGACCGAGCACTTCCAGGCGACCCTGCAGGACAATCTGCGCGCACTCCGCGCCATGCGCGACGTCAACGAGCGCGTGATGCGCGCGGTGGTCCAGGCGCTCGAGGAACCGCGTCTGCAAGTCACCGGCTACAACCAGCGGGGCGCGCTGCGGCGCGGCCGCCGGCAGCCGGCGATCGGGCCCGCGGCGGTCCAGCAGCGGGCATGAAAAAAGGCCCGCACGGGCCTTCGAAACGCTGTCGGACGGATCTGCTCTCAGGCCGAAACGCTGACCACGCCGCTGCCGTGATTGTCGCCGCCGACCGCCGCCACCAGCGCCTTGGCCAGGCCGGAGGAGGATTGCGGCGACGGGCTGGGCGCCGGCGCCGATGGCAGGCTGGGCTGGCTGCGCCGCAACTGACGCTCGACCCGGGCCGCGTGCTCATAAACGCGCAGCGCCTGCTCCGACGGAACCTGGACCACGCGCTCGCCCGTCTCCGGGCTCTGCCCGATGAGAACGATGCGACCGATGTCCTGCCGGTAAACGAATTCGAAGCTATTGTAGCGGAATATCTGCTCCGCATTGACGGAGCCGGTCTGCTGACCGGCCACAGGCTTCACCGCCGCAGCACTCGCCCGCGCCTCGTTCGCCGAAAACTCGGCAGCAGCACTGGCATGCACCGCGACCGGTGCGCTGCTTGCCGAAGCGCTCGAAGTGGTGACCGGGCGCAACATTCAGCCCGCCGCTCCTTTCTGCTGCCGCCGGCCCGGGAATTCGGGCCGCATACACTACACGGCAGTATAGAAGATTCTTATCACGATCCATTAACAAGGAGTTAATATCCCTGGCCGTCCAGCGGCTGCTCCCGGAGGAACGGAACGGAATTTCCTGCCTCGCGGCCGCCACCTTGCCGGATCGGAATTGCCCCAGATCCGAATTAACGATCCGAATTAACCAAAATATTCTCCGCAATATCAGTCCTTTACCCTGTGGCACACAAGTTGCTTGAACGGGTTCGACTCCGCTTGCGCGGATTGGATTCGGGCGCCAAAGCGCGGCCGAAGTTGGCACGAGATGAAGGAGAACCCTGATGCCGACGAACGACATTCAATTGACGGCGGGCATCCGCAACAATCTCCTGCTGTTGCAGATCACGTCGGAGAAGATCGACCGCACCCAGCAGCGGCTCGCCACCGGCAACAAGATCAACGCCGCGATCGACGGCGCGGTCGCATTCTTCGCGGCAAAGGGCCTGAACCGGCGCGCCGACGATCTCTCGCAACTCAAGGATTCGATCGGCCAGAGCATCAGCACGATCAAGGCGGCCGATACCGGCGTCACCTCGATCGAGCAGATGCTGGACCAGGCAAAGGGCCTCATCACCTCGGCCTATGGCAACCTGGGCAAGGACCAGCCTTCGGTCGATCTGCGCAAGTCGCTCTCCGACCAGTTCAACAACCTGCTGCGCCAGATCGACAAGCTGGCCGGCGATGCCGCCTACCAGGGCAAGAACCTGCTGCTCGGCAGCGGCCTCCGGCTCGATGCGACCTCCTCGTCGAAGAGCGCGACCAACGCCCTCACCGGCATCAGCAACACCCAGGTCACCAACGTCAAGGCGGCGGACGACTACGTGGTCGACATCACCGGCGACGGGGCGATCAGCGCCGATGCCAGCGACATCGCCAACGCCGAGCGCGACCGCGGCATCCAGAACCTGACGGTCTCCGGCTTTGCCAGCAAGACGCTCGGCAACTTCGACGACATCACGATCAAGTATGCGGGCGGCAAGGGCAAGGATAAGACCTTCACCATCACCGAAGGCGATGTCGCGATCACCAAGACCTTCACGGTCGCGCAATGGAACGATGCCAAGGCCACCGGAAAGCTGCTGAACTTCGATCACCAGTTCGCCAGCGGCACGCATGTCAATTTCGATGTCGATTTCGACGAGATCGACGACGTCGCGGATACCGCCGGCGTCGGGACCTCGGTGATCGAGAAGAACGTCAACATCGCTGTCTCGACCACCAACCTCAACGGCATCGGCCAGCGCATCGAGCGCAGCGCCCTCAACCAGTCCGGCCAGCAGAAACTGGCGAACGGCGAGAATGCCTGGGCGTTCGATTCGGGCACGCCGCGCATGACGGTCGACGAGCGCACCATCCTGCAATCGGCGGCCTACAGCGCCACCGTCGGAACCGCCTACGGCCGCGCCTCGGATGCGATCGTCGGCACGCCGGTCATCCCGACCGGCGTGACTTCCAGCGGGATCGCCAACGATTTCACCTATTCCCTCGCCGCCTCCGCCACGGCGGCGGATTTCAATTTCGTCACCGGCACGTTCGGCAGCTACAACGCGACGCTGACCGGACCGGCCGGCGGCGTCACCGCTGCAGTCAGCGCGAGCGGCTCATATACCTTCGCCTCCGCGGCCGATGCCGGGCAGGACGTGACGCTGAACCTGGAAACCGCCGGTTTCGGCGGCATCGTCCGGGCCGCGGCCTCGACCGTCGGCGACGCCAACGCCACCGAGCAGGCGCTGGGCGCGGCGCTGCCGGCCACCGGCGTGTCGCTGAGCAGCCTGTCGGGCCTCGCAGACAACCTCGCCCACACGCTGACCTTCAACGTCGTCACCACCGCCTCCGCCTCCACCTTCAACCTGAGCGACGGCTACGGCGGCACGGCGACGGTGACCGGCACGATGGGCAGCCAGGTGCTGAACTTTACGATCGCCGGCGGCGTCAACAGCGGCGCGACAATAGCGCTTACGCTGACCAGCGGCGGTCTGGTGGCGAATTCGGAAGGCACGGTCAAGTACAACGCGATCGGCGACTTCACCGCGCCCGACCAGGCGCTGTTCGATGTCCGCGCGGCCAACACCGGCCAGACCTCGACCATCCACACGGTCCAGGTCACCGACGGCAACGACAGCAACAACCTGACGGTCCAGCTCAACGAGACCAACACCAGCCAGGTGACCGTCGTGAGCCAGAACGTGCAGACCGACGGCCAGGGCCTGGCGGTCGACTTCGCGCAGAACGAATGGCGCGACCGGGCCGACATCGACTCCGCCTCGGCCGCGATCGAGGCGGCGAAGCTCCGGCTGCGCGGCGCCGCTTCCTCGCTCAGCAACAACCTCGACATCATCACGACGCGGCTGAACTATACCAACGAGTTCATCAACGTCCTGGCGGAGGGCGCCAACAAGCTGGTGCAGGCCGACCAGAACGAGGAAGGCGCCAACCTGCTTCAGTTGCAGACGCGCCAGCAGCTCGGAACCATCAGCCTCAGCCTCGCCAACCAGGCGCAACAGGCGATCCTGCGGCTGTTCTAGGCCGCAGGCGACGCTCGAAAGCAAACCGCCCGAAGCCGGCAGGCTTCGGGCGATTTCTCGTTTGCAGCGCGCGTCAGCGGATGAATATCCGGTCCAGCGAACCCGAGAGAGTCGTTTCGGCCGCCCGGCCGCTGTCGGTGGAGCTGATATTGTCCAGGCGGATCATCTTCCCGTCGGCGGGTTCCAGCATATGGAGGCGTGCTCGATGGGAGCTGTCCGACGGCGCGAGTTCGAGCGCGCGGCGCGCCGCATCGAGGGCTTCGGTCTTGTCGCCGGCCACGATCGCGGCATCGGCCAGCGCACCCCACGCGGCATCCGACTTCGGATCGATCGACGTGGCCCGCCGCAGCCAGCGCAGTCCCTTCACCCGGTCGCCTGCCGACGCCAGGACAATCCCGTAGTGCAGCGCGGCCGTGAAGCGATCCGGCTCGACCGCGACGGCTTCCTCCAGATGCGACAAAGCCTCTCCGGCGCGGCCGCGCTTGGCCAGCAGCACGCCGAGATTGCTGAGACACTCGGCATTGCTGGGGGCCAGTGCGACTGCCTTGGCGAACGCCGTCTCGGCCGGCGCATCATCGCCCAACTCGAGATGCGCGAGGCCCAGGCGGTTCCACACGTCGACATCCTTGGGCGCCAGGACAGATGCCGCCTCCAAGGCGTCCACCGCATCCCGGTGCTGGCCAAGATCAGTGGAAGCCGTGGCGAGGTTGCACCAAGCCATCGCATATTTCGGATCCAGTTCCACGGCCCTGCGCGCGGCGGCACACGCTTCCTCGAACCGGTCGACCGTAAGGCACGCGGCCGCCAGATTGTTCCAATACAGCGCTTCGCCGGGTTTCTCCGCGGTGACACGCCTCAGGAGGGCGATGCCGGTTTCGAGGCGATCGGTGCGGGCCAGCAGCATGCCTTTCTGATGCAAGGCCTCGACATGATCGGGGAAGCGCGCGAGGACTTCGTCGAGTGCGCACTCGGCGTCCGCGAGCGCGCCAGCTCGCGCGGCGGCGATCGCCTTCGCAACGACGTTGTCGGCGGCGGCGTTTGCCGCGCCCGACTTCGCCGGCTTCCTGGCGGCCTTCGCGGCCGTGCGGCGCTGCTTGCGGTTCATCTTAAGACTCCAGAGTGGGTGCCGGCGAACTTGCCCAGGTCAACCCGCATGTCATTGATCGTCGCGGCGATGTCCCCGGCCCGATAGATGCGCGCCGTGGGGTGCCACCTGCTGCCGCCGCCTTCGGCCAACCAGGACCAGTGATCGCCGGCTGCGGCGACCTTCCACACCGGCTTGCCGGCCGCGCCCGCCAGCGTCGCCGCCAGATCCTCCGACGAGATCAAGAGATCGAGCGCCGCCAGTCGATCGGCGATCGATTGCAATCCGTCCTGCAGCCAGGCCGATTCGAATATCATCGGTCCGCCAGGCGCGGCAAGAAGCTGGGCCATCGCCGGCGATACCGGGCCCATCGGAACGGCAACCCACCGGATCCCTTCCAGCTGAAACAGGGCCGCGAAGGCCTCAAGGCCGCCTTGCGCGGTGCCGGTCGGTCGCCAGGCCAGGCCGACAACGCGCGTTTCGGGGCCATCGTCGAGGAACCGGGAGCGGCGCCGCGCCGCCTGAGCGCGATCAAACGGCAGCCAGCCACCGTCCGAAATCCGTGGGTAGGTCGAGATGAGATCGCCGAGACTGCCTGCAATCTGGATGCGATCTGTCACCAGGTCGGCCGGCGCCAGGGTTCCGGCAGCGGCGAAGCGCACGCCGGCAAACGCCGAGCTCAGCAATGGCATCGTCGCCGCATCGCATTCGGCCCGCACCGAGCGCGCATCCCGCAATGCGTCCGCGATCCACGGCGCGAACAGTATCTGCTCGACCGTATTGCGCTCGGCGCGCAGGAACAGTCGCCGCCGGCGGATCCGGTCGCCGGCCAGCGATTTCGGCCGGTCATCGGGCGCGATCATGGCGAGATGGCGCGGCAGCTCGTCGGGCGCGGTGCCGAACCGCCACGCGAAATTCGGCCAGGCCGCCTCGTCGCGCTCGTGCCGCAGGTCGAGTTCGGCCAGCGCGGCGCGGCTTCCCGCGAGATCCGGCGCCTGCTGGATCAGGCGCGTGAAGTTGCGATGTGCCAGTTCGTCCTCGCCCTGCGCCGCCTGCAATCCAGCCAGCGTCGCGCGTGCGACCAGATGGCGCGGCTCGGACCGCAGGATGCGCGCGAAATAGTCGGTGGCCTGGTCGAGCAATCCCTTCGCCGCCAGAACGTGACCCATTGCCATCAGCACCGCGGCGTCGTTGCTCTGGCGCGTGAGATCGCGCATCAAGCGCTCCGCCGTGTCGTGGTGACCGGCCTCGAACAGGGCAACCAGCCAATCTGCCTTGTAGTTGACGCGTTCGGGTGCCAGTTCCGCCGCACGTCCGAGAATCGCCGCCGAATCCTGGAATTTCCTGGCGTTCCTGGCGGCCATGCCGATGCCATGAAAGGCGGCCGCCTTGTGGCGCCCGGTCTCGAGCAGCCAGCGGAAATACTCTTCGGCTTGCGGGATCGCTTCGCGCCGCAGCAGCTCTTCACCGCACCGCAGGCACATTTCGGCTTGCGCGTCGATCAGCGGGTCACGGCCGATCTCGCGCAAGCGAACGGCCACCTGCGCGATCACCTGCTCCCAACCTTCGGAGATCTGCTGGCGCCACAGATGGAGGCTGTCATACCAGATGGACGATGTTCGTTCGACCAGCCAGCGCCAGTCCGAATTGACCGGCAGCAGCACCCAGCACGGCGTGCCGACCGCGCCCGCGAAGTGAACCGTGCTGTTGTCCACGGAAATGATCAGATCCATCGCCGCGATCTGTGCGGTCAGCGGATCAAGGTATTGCATCGGGTCGATCTCGCGGTCCCAGTGGACCACGTGGCCGGTCGCGGACCGCAGCATCTCAAGATCGCGGGTATTGTCGCCATATTGCAGCGAGATGAACGCGCAATCGGCCGTTTCGAAGATCGGCTTCCAGAGGCCGAGGTCGATGGAACGGATCGTTGCGCTGTCCCGATTGCCGCTGCGCCACGAGATGCCGACCAGGCGCTTGCCGGGAAACATCGCCCGGTAGCGGTTTCTCAGCTTGAGAGTGAGAGACGGTTCGGGAACCAGGAAGCCGGCGCGGTTCGGGAGGTTCTCGATATCGGCGCCGAGGAGGAGAAGCAGGTCTCCCATGGCGACCTTGGCCCGATAGCGTCCGGGATCCCAGTCCGCGGGCAGCGCATTGCGGTCGACCACCGCCATGTCCGGAAATGTCCGGCGGAACAAGCTTGCGACGCGCGCATTCACTTCGATGACGATTGACTTCGCGTACTTCCTCAATTCCGGGAACAGCAGCGCAAACATCACATAGTCGCCGATGCCCTGCTCGCTGTAGACGACGAGGCCGCCGTCGATCGGCTGGCCGTCCCAATCGGGCAGCGGAATTTCCCAGCGCCGGTCGTAGGTCGAACGCTGCCAGCGCGACTCGTAGAGCGACAGGCCCAGTTGATAGTCGCCCAGCCGGAACGCGTTCAGCCCGCGCACCATGCGGGTTGGGCCATGATCGGGCGCGATCGACGCAGCCCGATCCAAGACCTCCTGTGCGAGCTGGAATTCGCCGTCCGCCATCATGAGCGCCGACAGGTCCTTCAGGCCATCGAGATTCTCCGGATTGGCGGCGATGAATGTCTGCGTGAGCTCCCGACACCGGTCCAGCCGGTCCAGCCAATAGTACGCCTCCGTCAGATTGCGCGTGGTGTCCTGGCTGGCGGCGGCTTTTTTCAACAGGGCTGCCCACAGGGCATCAGCGTCAGCGTCGCGCCCAGCCCGCCGCAGCGCCTCTTCCAGCAATGCCGGTGCGTGCCGCGCCTCGACGCTGAGGCGCATCGCTTCCTCGGCGGCACGCAGGGCTTCGTCGGATTTGACGTTCCGGTATAGAAGTGCCCACGCCAACGTCGCCCAGGCCTCGCTCGACTTCTCGTCGATGGACAGGATCCGGCGAGCGTGGCGCTCCGCTTCGGGCGCGTCCTTCATCATCAGGCGGGTTCGGCTCAGATTCTGGAGCAAGGGTAGCCGATTGGGGGCTTTCTCAAGCGCTTGCTCGTAGAGCGCCGCCGCGGGCAACAGGTGCTTGGCTGTAAACAGCAGGTCGGCCAGCGCCTGATAGGCGTCGATCATGCCGGGGTCGAGCTTGATGGCCCGCCGCAGGCAGACCTCCGCAGCGAAGATCTCATCGCGATCGCGATGAACAATTCCCAGGTTGTAGAGCACCTTGGGGTGATCCGGGTCGATCTCGAGAATCTCCTCGAGGATCGACTTCAGGCGTTCGACATTTTCGGCTTGGTGCGCTCGGCCGGCCGCCTGCAGGAGCGCTTCCACGCGCGCGGCGTCTTCGGGGGACGGCGAACGGACCGGCGCTACCACGACCGCATCCTCGATACGACGCGGTGTGGTTCGGAGTGCGCCGCTCGCCATGTCATCTCGCTCAATTACCGCACAGATTGCTGCGATCGGCGCGGGAAAAGGCACCGCCGCGCCCGATCCTAGGAGCGGGATGGTTAATGAATGGTGAAGGCTAATCTATTGGAATTGCAGAGAAAAAATTTCCGCAGTTGGCCCGGCAAAGTTTGCCGGCGAGGGCAATTCCTGCCTAATCCGAACGCTCTAGAACCGCCAAAAACGGCAGAGATCTCCGGGACATAGGCACCTCCTGCCGGCTGGCAAGGAACTTGCTTCCTAGTCCCCACCGGTGCCTTTGCGCCGGTCCGTGCACGCAAAGCCGTCACGGCTAGCTAGCCTCCAAAGGAGCACTCAATGGCTAACAACTCCATTTCCTTGACCAGCGGCATCCGCAGCAACTTGCTCTTGTTGCAGCAGACGTCGTCGCTCTTGGAAAAGACCCAGGTCCGCCTCGCGACCGGCAACAAGATCAATTCCGCGCTCGACGGCCCGGCGGCGTTCTTCGCCGCGAAGGGTCTGACCCAGCGCGCTGGCGATCTTGACGGCCTGAAGGACGGCATCGGCCAGGCGATCAGCACCATCAAGGCGGGCGACTCCGGCATCACCGGGATCGAAAGCCTGATCGAGCAGGCCCGCGGTCTGACCACCCAGGCTCTGGGTTCGTTGGGCAACGACGCCAACTCGGTCAATCTGCGCAACAGCCTGGCGGCCCAGTACAACAACGTGCTGCGGCAGATCGACAAGCTGGCGCAGGACTCCGGCTATCAGGGCAAGAACCTCCTGGTCGGCTCGGGCCTCCGCATCGACGCCACCGCGAGCAGCAAGAGCGCAGTGAATGCCCTCACCGGCATCAGCGGCGCCCGCGCGACCAACGTCGTCGATTCCGATACCTACAAGATCTCGGTCACGGGTGACGGCGCGATCAGCGGCAACTCGAACGACATCGCGAACGCCGAGCGCGAGCGTGGTATCAGCAACGTGGAGATCACTGGCTTCGCTTCGCAGTCGGCGTTCAACTTCGACGGCATCTCGATCAAGCTGTCGGGCGGCACGGGCAAGGACAAGACCTTCACGGTCACGGAAGGTTCGCAGACCTTTACCCAGACCTTCACGAACGCCGAGTTCGACGATGCCCAGGCCAGTGGTTCTGTGCTGCGATTTTCCGCCAGCTTCAGCAGCGGAACCCGCATCGGCTTCGACGTCGACTTCGACGCGATCGAAGACGTTCCGGATACGGCGGGCGTCGGCACGTCGGTCATCGAAAAGAACGTCAACCTGCAGGTGATCGCTGAGAACGAGAACGGCGAAACCGTCACGCGCGACGGTCTGTCCGCCCTCGGCTCGGGCAAGGTCTCGAACGGCGAAAACGCGTTCGCCTTCGATTCCGGCACGGCGCGCATCACGCTCGACGAGCGGCAGATCCTCGGCGCCTCGGCCTATAGCGGCGCGGCCAGCGCAGCTTACGGCACCGGCGCGCCAGCCTTTACCTCCGTTGCCATCACCAGTGGCGCGGCGTCGGTTGACGAAACGCTGTCGTTCCAGGTCAACGGGACGAACTTCAACTACACCACGAACAACTTCGGCAACTTCAGCATCGCCACGGGCGGTGTCGTGACCTCCATCGCGGCCACCGATGCCTCCTACACCCTGACCGGTGCGGGAACCAACTCCGCGGCGACCTACACCATCGGCGTCAATTCCACCGAATTGAAGCTGCTGGCGACGGCAGGTTCGGCCTCGGCAACCGAAGTCAACGGCACCGAAGCCGTCAGCGGCGTCACCGCTGCCGGCATCACCGTGTCCACCGCGCTCAATTTCGCCGATAACACCGTCAGCAACGTCACCGTTACTGTCGGCGGCTCGGCTGGCGCGGCGACCCTCACCTTCTCCGACGGTCTGGGTGGCACGGCCACGGTCAGCAACGTCAACGTGTCCGGATCGGGTGCTGGCGTTGCCGTCAGCTTCGCGATCGTTGGTGGCGCCAATGATGGCGCGACCTTCAACCTCACGGTCACGTCGGCGCTGGGCACCGGCGACTTCAGCGGCGCGACTGCAACCTACAAGGTCCGTGGCGACTTCACGGCCCAGCGTAGCGCGCAGTTCGACGTGCGTGGTACCAACACCGGCGAGAGCGCCACTCTGAAGACCGAGCAGCTGGTTGACGGCTCCGATGCCAACAACCTGACTGTGCAGTTGAACGAGACCAACACCAGCACGGTGACTGTGGTCAGCCAGAACGTCCAGACCGACGGTCAGGGCCTCCAGCTCGACTCCGCGCAGAACTTCTGGAACGATCGCTCGGATATCGACAATGCGATCCGCCAGTTGGATGCCGCGAAGCTCAAGCTGCGGTCCGCATCCTCGTCGCTGAGCACCAACTCCAACACGCTCCTGACCCGCCTGGACTTCACCCAGGCGTTCTCGGACGTGCTGAAGGAAGGCGCCGGCAAGCTGACGCTGGCCGACCAGAACGAAGAGGGCGCCAACATCCTGACGCTGCAGACGCGCCAGCAGTTGGGCACCATCTCGCTGTCTCTGGCCAACCAGGCGCAGCAGGCCATCCTGCGGTTGTTCTA
>DASSBF010000174.1:0-6742 GCA_035699005.1 Dongiaceae bacterium | reverse complement strand
TGCCGTTGATCGAGGAGCAGCCGCCCAGCACCTTGCCGCGCGGATAGTTGATGGCACGCCCGCCGAGGCCCGGCTCCGCCTCGGTCTTGAAGCACCAGTCGGTGCGCGGATTGGCGATGCAATAGAGATAGCCGACCGGGATGTGGATCCAGAGATAGTCGTCCTTGCCGCCCGCCTCCAGCAGCAGCACGGTGGTGTTCGGATCGGCGGACAGGCGGTTGGCCAGCAGGCAGCCGGCCGTGCCGCCGCCGACGATGATGTAGTCGTAGGTGCCGAGGGAGGGCGCCTGGCTCATGCCGTTCCTGCACGCATGTGATGGGATAACACATGGACGCGCAGCGCGCTTGAAAGATTGGGCGGCGGATCCATTTCGCCGCGGGCGCGGTCGATGTCGGCGATGAGTTCGGACAGCGACCGGCCGCGCTCCCTGGCGATCGCCTTCAGCGCGCGCCAGAAGGCGGCTTCGAGGGTGACGCTGGTGCGGTGGCCCGCGATGGCGACGGAGTGCTTCTCCAGGCGGTGGTCGGACGCACTCGTCACCGACGCTCACTCCTACCGTCACCCCGGACAGCCACGAAGTGGCGTGATCCGGGGTCCATTGGGCCGACGCTGGAGCTGCGGAGCAGTCGACCCCGGAACAAGTCCGGGGTGACGTCTGAGAAAAAGGGCGCGCTGTGCGTCAACAACACGCGGCCCGCATCATTTCGGCCCCAGCATGTCCGCCGGCTTCACCCACTGGTCGAACTGCTCTGCTGTCAGCAGGTCGAGCTCGATCGCGGCCTGCTTCAGGCTCTTGCCTTCCTTGTGGGCCTTCTTCGCGACCTTGGCGGCGTTGTCGTAGCCGATGTGGGTGTTGAGCGCGGTCACCAGCATCAGCGACTGCTCGAGCAGCTGCTTGATGCGCGCGAGGTTGACCGTGATGCCGGCGATGCAATTGTCGGTGAAGGAAACGCACGCGTCGGCCAGCAGTCGGCCGGACTGCAGCACGTTGTAGATGATGACCGGCTTGAACACGTTGAGCTCGAGATGGCCGCTGGCGCCGGCCACCGTGACCGTCACGTTGTTGCCCATCACCTGGGCGCACACCATGGTCATGGCTTCGGCCTGGGTCGGGTTGACCTTGCCCGGCATGATGGAGGAGCCGGGCTCGTTCTCCGGCAGGTTGATCTCCGCGATGCCGGAGCGCGGGCCGGAGCCGAGCAGGCGCAGGTCGTTCGCGATCTTCATCAGCGAGGCGGCCAGCACGTTGTAGGCCCCCGAAAGCTCCACCATGGCATCGTGCGCGGCCAGCGCCTCGAACTTGTTCTTCGCCGGCACGAAGGGCAACGCAGTCAGCTTCCTCAGTTCGTCGGCGAATGCCTTGTCGAAGCCCTTGGCGGTGTTGAGGCCGGTGCCGACCGCCGTGCCGCCCTGCGCCAGCGCATAGAGCCGCGGCAGGCATGCCTTCACCCGGTCGATGCCAAGACGCATCTGTGTGGCGTAGCCGGAGAATTCCTGGCCCAGGGTCACCGGCGTCGCGTCCTGCAGATGCGTGCGGCCGATCTTGATGACCTTGGTGAATTCCTTGCTCTTCTTCTCGAGCGCTTTCGCCAGATGATCGAGCGCCGGCAGCACAGCGTCGTGGATCTGCCGCACCGCCGCGATGTGCATGGCGGTCGGAAAGCTGTCATTGGAGGACTGGCCGTAGTTCACCTGGTCGTTGGGGTGCACCGGCTTCTTGTCGCCGCGCTTGCCGCCCAGCATCTCGTTGGCGCGATTGGCGATCACCTCGTTGAGGTTCATGTTGGTCTGGGTGCCCGAGCCGGTCTGCCAGACGACCAGCGGGAAATGATCGTCGAGCTGGCCGGCGGCCACCTCGGCCGCGGCCGCGGCGATCGCCTTGCCGGTCTTCTTGTCCACCTTGCCCAGCGCCATGTTGGCTTCCGCCGCCGCCTGCTTCAGCAGGCCGAAGGCGCGGATCAGCGGCGTTGGAATGCGCTCGCCGCCGATCTTGAAATTCTGAAACGAGCGCTGGGTCTGCGCGCCCCATAATTTGTCCGCCGGCACCTCGATCGGGCCGAAGGAATCGCTTTCGGTGCGCGTGGTCTTCTGCTTGGCCATGAAGGTCCCCGTTGCCGGATGGAATGGCGAGGTTCTAGCCGGAAATCCGGCGCTTTTGAAGCGGCGCATTGACCCAAGCGAATGCAAGGCCTTAGGGTCCGCCGCGTCACGCGAGGGGACCATGGACAGCCGCATCGCCGCCAATCGCCGCCTGTGGAACGAATGGGCGCGCATCCACCAGGAATCCGCATTCTACGACATGGCCGGCTTCCGCGCCGGCCAGACCTCGCTCAAGCACATCGAGCTGGAGGAAGTAGGCGACGTCGCGGGCAAGAGCCTGCTGCACCTGCAGTGCCATTTCGGGCAGGACACGTTGTCCTGGGCGCGGCTGGGCGCGAAGGTGACGGGCGTCGACCTGTCGCCGGAAGCGATCGCGCGGGCGCAGGCTCTGGCGACAGAACTCGGCATCGACGCACGCTTCCTCTGCGCCGACGTGCTCGATCCCGCGGAGCTGGGAGACGCGCAGTTCGACATCGTGTTCACATCATACGGTGCGCTGAACTGGCTGCCCGATCTCACGCTCTGGGCGCGGGTAATCGCGCGCCATTTGAAGCCGGGCGGGCGGTTCCACGTCGTCGAGTTCCATCCGATGATCTCCCTGCTTGACGAAGACGCCAAGGAGATCGCGTCGGGCTATTTCAACACCGGTGACGCGCTGCGCTTCGAATCGACGGCGAGCTATGCCGGCGGCGAGCATGCGCCGATCGAATCCTACGAATGGCCGCACAGCCTCGCCGAAATCGTGCAGGCGCTGCTCGATGCGGGCCTCACAGTGACGAGCCTGCACGAGTTCCCCTATGTCGTGCATAATTGCTGGAAGTTCCTGGTCGAGAGCGGGCCCGGCCGCTACGTCGTGAAGCACCATCCGGGCAAGCTGCCGCTGCTGTTCTCCATCAGCGCGCGGAAGTAGCCGCTACATCGCGCGCTTAGCTTTGCGCTTCGGCTTGGCGGCTTTGACGCGGCGCGCGACTTCGAGCGCCTTCTCGGTCCACCTCCGGAGCTTGCGTCCATCCCAGAGCACCGCGTCGGGGCACTGCCAATATGACGTGATGACGAGGCCCTTGCGATCGCTCTCGAAGGAGAACGGCTTCGACTTGGCCTTGATGTAGTCGGGCCGGTTCTGCTCATCGGTCTTGAGATAGAACCGGTCATAGGCGATCAGGCCAAAGAACAGATCGTCGAGATAGAGCCCGTGCCCGCCGAACATCGGGCGCGAGCGGAATGCGCCGAGAGGCGTCAGACTGGCTTCAAGCTTCCGGATGATCGCGCCGGCCTTCATCGCGCGTTCCCAGCATCATTCGCAGGATCAGCGGCCCGAAGGCGACGCCGGCGCCCAGCAGGGCAAATCCTGCGAACCAGGATCCGGCAGCATGATCGCCGCCGGCATCGAGCACCAGCCCGAAGGCGAGCGGACCGAGGCTGGCGGCCGCGAAGCCCAGCAGGGAATGCAGCGCCATGGTGGCGCCGCTCTGCCCCGGCCGCGCCCGCGCGACGGCGCCGGCGGTAAGCGAGGCGGAATCGGCGGTCACGAACAGGGAATAAAGTGCGCCCAGGATCAGGAGCACGGGGAACGGGGCCAAGGATCCCGCGCCGAAAGCGAGCGCCAGCAGGGCGGAGGTGGCCATCGCCCAGGTGAGCTGGCGCCGCCGCCCGAGCTTCAGCGCGACCTCGTTGCCGATGATGCTCGACGGCATGCCGAGCAGCAGCAGGACGGCGCCCCACAGCGCGAAGGAGGCGTCGCCGGTCGGCGCGAGGCTGCCGGTCGCGGCGAACAGCAGATAGGCGACCAGCCAGGCGCGGAAGCCGTAGAGCTCCCACATGTGCGCGGCGTAGGCGAGGGAATAGGCGAGGGCGCGGCGGTTGTGCGCCGCCTGCCACAGCGCGCTCCAGGGCGCGGCCGCCATCTTCGATGTGACTGGGTTCGCTCGCGGCGTCGCCATTGCCACCAGCGCCCAGGCGAGACTGCAGCCGAGCGCGGCGAATACGAAGGCCGCCGTCGGATCGATCGCATGGCCGATCGTGCCCGTCGCTGCGGTGGAGAAGCTCGCACCCAGGCTGAAGCTGGCGGTGTAGAAGGCGAGCCAGCGGCTCTGCGCCGGTCCCTTCACGGCATCGGTCAGGATCTTGAGTCCCGGCATGTAGGTGCCGGCGAGCGCGATGCCGGCCATACAGCGGAACATCGCCGCCGACCACAGGTCGCGGGCAAGAAACGCCAGTCCGAGACTGGCGACGATCCCGATCACCGATGCGAACAGGTAGATCGAGCGTGGATCGCGCCGATCTGTCCAGGTGACCAGGATCGGCACCGCGGCCACGTAGCCGACATTGAACGCGCCCTCGACAATGCCGACCTCGGCATTGCCCAGCGACCAGGCAAGCTTCAGCTCGGGCAGCAGCGCGGCGACGGCGCTATAGCCCGCCATGTTGAGCGCTTCGGCAAGGCAGAGCAGGAGTGTCAGGCGCCAGGCGGGCATCGATCTATCGCGCGTGGAGAGGAAGGTCTCGCAAGACTGTATCGTGAGCTCCTTCCCCCGCCCGTCCGCGAATGCGGACATTCGTTCGCAGGGTGGGGGAAGGTTGGAGCGCGCGCGGCTATCGCCACGCTACCCCCCATCCAGCTTCGCCCCCGCGGACGAATGTCCGCATTCGCGGACAGGGGCTCACTGCGTTCGCCAAGGCTTCGCATTCTTCCCCCACAAGGGGGGAAGGGAAGTTCCTTCGATCTCGGAAAAAACATGCGCGGCCGCTTTGCATGAGATGAACTCGGAGCGAGCTTGGGCCCGCTCCGAGTCCCGCCGGTATTATGCCCGGCTGCGGTCCAGGCCGATATCCTGCAACAGGTTGCGGTTCAGCCCGTCCGGCAGGTCTGGTGGCGACTGCCCGTTGAGCCACCGCAGCGACCGGTACGTCGGGTCGCGGCCGAATTGTCTGTCGGGGGTGGTCAACAGGATGTCGTTGGCCGCGACCTGCGGATGCGCGAACAGCCAGGACAGGAGTGTCGAACGAATCGGCATGATGATCTCCATCAGCTTTGGGGTTGCGTCACGTGCGCGCGATGGCTCAAGCCGCGCTGCCGGTGCGCCGGCGATGGCGGGATCCGCACCCTGAAATGAACCGACATCCGCGTCTTTCCGGAT
This sequence comes from Dongiaceae bacterium, assembly GCA_035699005.1. Classification (GTDB taxonomy): domain Bacteria; phylum Pseudomonadota; class Alphaproteobacteria; order Dongiales; family Dongiaceae; genus Dongia_A. The sequence continues at coordinate 1,505 of DASSBF010000174.1, read as the reverse complement.
ATGGCGGAAAGCCGAGGGAATCGACGAGGCCGCTGGGGTTGCGGCGACTCGAAAGCGCGACGCCCGCTGCGAGCGTCAGTTCAAATCAGCTTGTTCTGGAACGGGAGAAGGTGCGGAGCCGGGATCGACCAGCGTCGACGGCAGCTCTCAGGCGTCAAGGCCTACGAAGGTTTGAGACATCATGCGCACCCTCCTCACTTGAGAAGAGCGCCGTTTTTATCCGACGCCGGCGCGACCGGTCAACCGCGAAGCACGCATCGTGAACCGATTCCGCGCGCTTTGTTGCGATGATGCACCACTGATTACTCTCGTCGCCCATTGCAGCGATACAATCGACGCCTGATCATGTGCGCTGCTCGACCGCAATCGCATATCGGTCGATCGCCCACAGCCATGCGCCATCGCTTTGCCGCCGCGCGACCTCGGCGGTCACGCTGCCATCCGGCAGGCGCGTGGAGGTGAGCGCGAGATCGCCGCAGATCAGCGCCGCCTGCTGCTCTCCGCGCGCAAATCTTCGGCCGCTCGCAATCACCTCGGCGAAATACCTGCGGATTTCCACGTGGCCGCGCAGCAGCTTGCCCTCGCCGCAATCGACCAGGGCATCCGGCTCGAACAAGGCGACCATGCCCACGACGTCGCCGGCATGCTGTCGGTCGATCAGCAGTCGCTCCAGCTCCTGCGGATCGCGCGCCGGCACGTTCGTCGGTCCAGTCATGGAATGCTCCTCGCGAGCGCTCGTGCCCGGATGATGGGCCCGACCGCGCGGCCTGATGGAAACGGCCAGCTATTTCTTGCGGAAGGCGTCGAGGGCGACGATCTGAGCGGTGGATTTTGCCCCCGCCGCCTTGTCCTCGATCAGGCGCGGCAGGTCGTTGAGATCCTTGGGGGTCACGGTCCGGCCGGTCGCGGTGTCGGTTTCGGCCCCATCGCCTTCGCCGAGCGCCGAGGATTCGAACTGCAGGCCGAACTTCACCGAGGGATCGGCGAAGCTGACGATCGAGCGGTATGGCACCACCAGCCGCTCGTGCTTGCCGCCGAAGCTGAGCGTGACGGCGAAACCCTCCGGGTCGATCTCGAGGCCCCAGAACTGGTGCTGGAGCACGATGGTCATTTCCTTGGGATACTGCGCCTTCAGGGCGGGCGCGATCTGCACGCCGGTCTCGCCGGTGCGGAAGGTCAGGTAGAAATGGTGGTCGCCGGGCAGCCCGCTGGCCGACACTTCGGTCAGCGCGCGGCGAACGACGCCGCGCAGGGCATCCTCCACCATCCGGTCATATCGTAGCCAATCCTTGCTCATGCGCCCGGCATTCTCCCCAGCCCGTCTCTTCGGACGGTACGCCCGCTAGCCCAGAATTCATACTCCTTGGTCAAAACAATTGGGGGGCTTTCTGTTGCCCGGCGCCCCCCGGACCGCGCTTACCTATTAGGCAGCGAGAGCCAAACGGCTATTGTCGTTGGCACTTCTAGGTTGGCCCGATAACGGTGGATACCATGCCGGGCGAAAA
>DASSBF010000173.1:0-6828 GCA_035699005.1 Dongiaceae bacterium | reverse complement strand
GATGCCGGAGACGACCTTGAAGGTCTCGGTGCGCCCGGAGCCGATCAGGCCGAACACGCCGGTGATCTGCCCCTCGTAGACCGAGAACGAGTTGTTGCGCACGATGTTGCCCATGGAGATGTCCTGGACCGACAGGACCTTGGTGCCGGCCTTGCGGATCTGCTCCGCGCCGCGGCGGTTGCGGTAGAGCTCGCCGGACAGCGTGCGGCCGACCATATGGCGGATGACGGTGTCACGGTCGAACTCGGCCGTCGGGCCGGACTGCACCTTTTCCCCGTCGCGCAGGATGGTGAGGCGATCGGAGTGGGCCAGCGCCTCCTCGAGCGCGTGGGTGATGAAGATGATGGAGACGCCGCGCTGCTTCAGCCGCCGCATCAGCGCGAAGAAATGGCGCTTCTCCTCCGGCGTCAGGCTGGCGGTCGGTTCGTCGAAGATGATGACCTCCGCCTTGTGCTGCACGGCGCGGGCGATCTCCACCATCTGGCGCTTGGCGGCGCCCAGCGTCGAGACGATGGCGGTGGGATCGACGGTGAAGTTGAGCGACTGGAGGAACTGCTGCGCCGAGATGTAGATGCCGCGCAGCCGGTTGAGGAACTTCTCGTCGCCGAGATAGAGGTTCTGCGCCACCGTCATGGACGGCACCAGGCTGGTCTCCTGGAACACCATGGCGATGCCGGCCTGCAGCGCCTCCAGGGGCGATGCGAAGCTCACCTCCTTGCCGCGATGGAGGATCCTGCCGCTGCTCGCGATCACCGCGCCGGCCATGATCTTGGTCAGGGTCGACTTGCCGGCGCCATTCTCGCCCACCAGGGAGTGGATCTCGCCGGCCCTCAGGTCGAAATCGATGTCCTTGATTGCCGGCACCCCGCGATAGGCCTTGGTCAGCTTGCGGGTTTCGATGATGAGGTCGCTCATGTCTCGCTCCCGGCGCGCCGGTCGATCTCGAGGATGGCGTTGCCGCCTTTGGAGGCCGCCAGCACGTGCCCGTTCGCCTCGATCACGCTGGTGATGCCGTGGCGCCGGCCGTTGGCCCGGCTGTGGAAGCTGGCGACGGGCCGCAGGTCGGAATCGAGCTTGACGGCGAGGCCATAGGAGCGGGTCGGCGACCACGGCTTGTGGATGCCCATGGTCTTGACCCCGCCGCTCTGCAGCGGCTCCAGGAAGCTCCGCCCGGAGGAGAGCGCCGGCGCGATCCAATTGGGTTGTTCGATCTCCCGCATCATGGTGGTACGGTACTCGTCCTCCAGCAGCACGAACTCGATCAGCCGGTTGCGCGGAGCGAACAGCGCCAGCCACGCCCCGCCGTCCGACGCGGACGACAGCCGCGCGGGATAGCCGGGCAGCTTGGTGAGCAGCGGCTGTGGCGCGCCGCCGCTTCGCGGAACCGCGACCAGCCGGTGACGCCAGCTCTCCGAAACGATGAAGCGCTGCGGCTGGACCAGGATGCCGTACGGGAAGGCGAGGTTGCTCGCGAGGCGATGCGCCTGCGGCCCAGCGAGGTCGACCCGCCACAGCGAGCCGGCGGCATTCTTCTCCATCACATCGACGGCCCAGTCGGATGCGGGATGGCACGCGGAGCCTTGCGCCACCAGCAGCGCGCCCGCGCCGTCGAAGGCGAGGGCGGTGGGGCAAGCGAGATTGCCGAACATCGCAGGCTGGAACGTCGTGCCGTCATGCGCGCCGCCGCGAATCGCAATGCCGCCGTCGTCGCGCGCGATCGCCAGCACGCCGTCCGGCCCTGCCGCCAGGGCAGTGATCGGGCTGGCGCCCTGCGCGACGATGACAGGTCTGCCACCCGAGAGAGCCAGCAGATCGCCGCCGCTGGAGAACAGGGCTTCCTCGCCATCGAATGCCAGGTTGTCCGGCGCCTCGATTTCCAGCACGGCCTGCGCCTCGTCGAGCTCCGTGTTCGGCCGGAACGCCCCGTCCATCGGCGGAATCGTCACCGCCTTGCCTCGGAAAAGATCGAGGATGGGGTCGAAGATCATGGGATGCGCTCACCCCCACAAATAAGCACCCTTCTCCCCTTGCGGGAGAAGGATACGAAGGCTTGGCGAGGCGAAGCCGAGCCTAGCCGAAGTTGGATGAGGGGTTGCGCGGCGATAGCCGCGCGCGCTCGCAAGAGCGCCACTACTCTGCAGGTTGGCGGCGGCAAACAGCGCTCGCGCGCTGCGCGCCTTCGGCGCGGCCCCCTCATCCAGCTTCGGCTAAGCTCACTGCGTTCGCTAAGCCTCCGCATCCTTCCCCCGCGAGGGGGGAAGGGGGTCTTTGGTCGGGGAAGGGTAGTTACGGTCATCTCCGTCCCCAGTACGAATCCGGCCCCGTCCAGCTTGCATCGGCGCCGGGGATGCGGTAGCGGCCGATGCGGTTGTTGAGGATGCCGCCGACATAGAGCCAGCCCTTGTGCTCGCGCATCGAGGTCACCATCGGGTGACTCTCGCCGGTCATGTCGCCCAGCGTCTCGACGATGCGCCCGCTGTCGTCGAACTTCACCACGCCGCCGGTGTTGATGTTGGGGAACAGCCATTCGTCCTGCGGCAGGCGGCGCGTCATGCGCTTGCGCATGCCGGGCGAGCGCAGCGCGAGATCGAAGCTCGGCGTGCGCATGCCGAGCCAGGCCATCCAATAGGTGCCGTCGGACGCGCGGTTGATGTTGTCGGGGTAGCCCGGCATGTCCTTGATCACGCACTCGACCCGGCCGGCCTTAGGCCCGTCGAACCAGTAGCGGTGCACGCGGCAGGCCCAGGATTCCGCCATGAACAGCGACTGCCCGTCATGGGCGATGCAGACGCCGTTGGCGTAGCGGTAGCGGTCGAGGACGGTGCTGGTCCTGCCCGTCTTCGGGTCGTAGCAGAGCAGGCGGCCGGTCGGCCGGCTCTCGATCGAATCCACCGCCCATTCGTGTGCGTCGTAGCGGGTAGTGGAATCGGTGAAGAAGATCCGCCCGTCCGGCGTCACGTCGCAGTCGTTGGGATCGCGCAGCCGCGCATCGTCGACGATCGAGGTCCAGGAGCGCCGGGTCTCGGCCGAGAGCTTGGTGACTTCGCCGGACCTGGAGATCGAATAGAGTCCCATCGCGCCGACACAAGAGAGCAGGCTGCCCGCGCGATCGAAGGCGAGGCCGAGCGGGAAGCCGCCGGTATGGGCGAACACCTCCGAGCGCTTGTAGTCGGGCGCGAAGAACCGCACGATCTCGCCGTGCCGCGTGCCGCAATAGAGGTGGTCGTCGCGGTCGAGGATCACATCCTCCGGCCCCTCGATCTCGCCAAGGCCGATATACTCGGTCTTCGCCAGCCGGTTGTTCAGGGCATAGGGCGTGCCGGAGGCGGGCAGCGCGGACTGCGTCTCGCCCATGCGATGGTGGATCGGCGCGACATAGAGCTCGTTCAGCACCTTGTCGCGGTTCTTGAGCCAGCGGATGTCCAGCACCACCGCGACCGCCAGCAGGATGCCCAGCACCATCTGGTTGAAGCCGGTACCGAAGCCGAGGCGGATGAGGCCGTTGGTCATCACCAGCACGATGATCGCGCCCATTACGCCCTTCATGATGGAGCCGCGTCCGCCGCCCAGCGAATTGCCGCCGACCACCGCGGCGGTCAGCGCCAGGATCTCCAGGCCGTTGCCGGTGCCCGGCCCCGCACCGCTCAGGCGGCAGGCGATCAGGAACCCCGCCAGCCCCGAGCACAGGCCGGAGATCACATAGGTCATGAACACAGTGCGCCGGACGTTGATGCCGGAATTGAAGGCGGAGCGGCGCGATCCGCCGACCGCCAGAATGTGCCAGCCGGGTCGCGAGCGCGTCAGCGCGATATGCGCCAGGATCGCGATCACGACGGCCACGATGACGGCGACCGAGAAGCCATAGACCGTGCCGTCGCCGATGAAGTCGAGCACGTCGGAGGTTGCCATCGAGGACTGGATCGCGGTGCCGTAATCCACCACCAGGATGTCGAAGATCGCGCGCCCGATGATCAGCGTGACGAGGGTGGTGAGGAACGCGCGCAGGCGCATGTAGCCGACCAGATAGCCGTTGACCGCGCCGAGCAGCAGCCCGGCCAGCATCGAGGCGGCGAACGCCATCCACAGCGGCTGCTCCCAGATGAAGAACACGCCGACCGCCGAGAAGCAGGACAAGGCGAAGATCGAACCGACCGAGAGGTCGATGCCGCCGCCCAGCATGACGATGGTAAGGCCGGTGACGACGATCGAGAACTCGCCGAGCTGCCGGGTCGAGCCGCTGAGCGACTCCGGCCTGAAGAAGCCGTTGATGGCCGATCCGAACCCGGCCACCGTGATGACAAGCGCCAGGAACGGGATGGCGTTGTCGGTCCAGCGCTTGGTCAGGATCTCGCCGATCAGGTGATCGGGAATGAAATTGTAGCGCGCCCGCAGCGCCCGTTCGCGGAAGGTCATGCGTGCGCCTGCGATAAAAGAACTGAGCCCCAAGAAACATCCCCTTCCCCCCTCGCGGGGGAAGGTTGCGCAGCCTTGGCGAGCGCAGCGAGCCTAGGCGGAGCTGGATGAGGGGGGCGCGCCCGCTGCGGACGAATGTCCGCATTCGCGGGCGGGCGCGCAGCGCGCAAGCGCTGAAGATCGCTGAATCGAGGGTGGTGGTCGCTCATTGAGAGGAGCGGCATTGGGGAATCGGATAAAGGGAGCGCCATGCGCTGAATTCGAGTCGTTGCGCTCTTGCGAGCGCGCACGGCTACCGCCGCGCAACCCCTCATCCAGCTTCGGCTAAGCTCGCTGACGCTCGCTAAGCCTCCGCAACCTTCCCCCGCAAGGGGGGAAGGGGTGTTTGGGTAAGTGGGAATCATCGGGCTCCCGAAAACGAGGGAGCGGCCGTTGCGCTGGCCGCTCCCATACACATGTTACCGAGCTACTGCTGTGCGGCCTGGAGCGACTTCAGGTCCCAGCAGGTGTCGGGGCCGATGTCGGCCTTGGTGGTGGCCTTCTCGAGCGTGTAGATGTAGGTCTTCGAGCTTCCCGCCGGCTGCCCGCTCTGCAGCAGGAACTTGATGATCGCGTTCATGTCGCGCGACTGGTGGTGCAGGTCGGTCATCACGACGGCGCCATAGGTGCCGTCCTCGATGGCGTTGCAATCCACCGTCTCGCCGCCGCCGGTCGTCACCAGGAACACCTTGCCGTCCAGCTTGGCGTCGCGGATCGCGGCCGAGGCGCCGGTGGCGTCGCCGTCCCAGAAGTCGATGATGCCGCAGATATCGGGATGCTGCTGCAGCATGGTCGTGGTGACATTGCGCGAGGTGGTCGGATCCCAGTTCGAGAACGGCTCCGCCACGATCTGGAACTCGGGATGCTTGGCCAGCACCTTCTTGATGCCGTTGTACTGGTAGATGCTGGAGGCGTTGGCCGCGTCGCCCTGCACCAAGCCGATCTTCTTGGACGAGTTCTCGCCGCAGCCCTTCACCACCGCTTCGGCCTCGAGCTGGCCGAGGCGATCCCAGTCGCTGCCGACGAAGGCGTCGGCCGGGAAGTTCATCGGGTTGTCGATCAGCACGACATAGATGCCTTCCTTCTGCGCCTTCTTCAGGATCTTGGAATAGGAGTTGAGGTCGGGCGAATGCACCACCAGCACGTCCGGCTTGGGATCGGCCGAGACCAGTTCGGTCAAGGCCTGGGCCCCCGCCTCGGTGCTCCAGTTGGGATCGCGGGTGTCGAACGTGCCGCCCCAGCCCTCGACCTCGCGCTTGAGGTACGCGGCCCAGCCCTGCGCCAGGTCGAAGCCCATGGCCATCGGCACCAGCACCACGCGCTTGCCGTTGAGCGCCTTTTCATAGGCCGCCGGCCCCGGATCGTCGCCGCTCTGCGCCTGCGCGGGCTGGCCCGCCGAGATCGCCAGCGCCGCCAGCGATGCCGCCGCAATGAACAGACTCTTCCACGTCATGGTCGTAACCTCCCTCTCTCATGGTTCCTTGTTGCGCGCCAAACTAGATGTCTCCCTGCTGCGCGGTCTGCTCGTCGCGCGGGTTGAGCAGGCCATCGACCACGATCGCAATCAGCAGGATCGTGGATTTGATCAGGTTCTGGTAGATGTTCGAGATGTCGATGATGGTCATCGCGTTCTGCATGATGCCGATCAGCAGCGCGCCGACGATCACGTTGCGCATCCCGCCCTTGCCGCCGTTGAGGCCGATGCCGCCGATCACCACCACCAGGATGACGTCGTAGAGCAGGGTGGAGTTCACCACCCGGACATTGATGCTGTGCAGGCTGGAGGCGATCAGGATGCCGGCGGCGAACGAGATCACCGCCGACAGCACATAGCGCAGCAGGGTCATGGGGCGGACCGGGATGCCCATGTTGCGCGCCGCCATGAAATTGTCGCCCATAAGGTAGGTGTAGCGGCCCCACTTCGTGTAGCGCAGGAACAGGAAAACCGCGAGGGCGAACCCGGAGAAGAAGAACACTTCCACCGGCACATCGAGGAAGCGGAAATTGCCGAGCTGCTCCACCCAATGCTCGGGCGGCACCGGCGTCGCGTCCTGCCCGATCAGCTCAGAGCGCACGAAGCCGTAGACGAAGGCCGCGCTGGCCAGGGTGACGAAGATCGCCGGCACGTCAGCATAGGCGATCAGGAAGCCGTTGATGAGGCCGATGGCAACGACGCCGCCGAGGGCGAGGGCGAGCGCCGCTCCGTCGGACATGCCGTTGTTGAGCATCTGGAGATACCAGGCCACCGACATGGCCATGATCGCGACCATCGACAGGTCGATGCCCCGGCCGATGATGATGACCGCCATCCCGACCGCCAGGATGCCCAGCACGCTGACGCTGCGGACGATCGAGACCAGGTTGTCGGCGCTGAAG
>DASSBF010000172.1:0-11721 GCA_035699005.1 Dongiaceae bacterium | reverse complement strand
CCAACTCGTCGCTCTGGATGGTGATCGTGGTGGCCGCGGTCACCGCCTTCATGCTGCTCGGCACCCGCAAGCAGGCGATCGTGCCCGGGCGCTGGCAGTCGCTGTGCGAAGGCATGTACGACTTCGTCTCCAACATGCTGAAGGACAATGTCGGCAAGGAAGGGCGCCGGTTCTTCCCGTTCGTGTTCACGCTCTTCATGTTCGTCCTGTTCGCCAACGTGCTGGGTCTGCTGCCGGGCGCCTTCACCGTCACCAGCCACATCATCGTCACGTTCGGGATGGCCGCCTTCATCTTCCTCATGGTGACGGTGGTCGGCCTGGTGCGGCACGGCTTCCGCTTCTTCAGCTACTTCGCGCCCGAGGGCGCGCCGATGTGGCTGATGCCCGTCATGATCCCGATCGAGATCCTGTCCTACCTGATCCGGCCGATGACCCTGTCGATCCGACTGTTCGCCAACATGGTGGCGGGCCACGTGATGCTGGCGGTGATCGGGGGCTTCGCCTTCGCGCTCGGCGTGTGGGCGGGCTGGCTGCCGGTCGCGGTGGTGAGCGTGCTGTTCGGGCTGGAGCTGCTGATCGCCTGCCTGCAGGCCTATGTGTTCACGATCCTCACCTGCATCTATCTGCACGACGCGATCCACCTGCACTGAGCCGCGCGGGCGGCCAATCTCTCTGTCAAGCAACAGCGCAACCAACAGCCAAAGAAGGAAAAGCACAATGGATGTCCAATCAGCACGGTTCATCGGCGCGGGCCTCGCCGTGATCGCCCTGGGCGGCGCGGGCGCTGGCCTCGGTATCCTGTTCGGCCACTACCTGGGCGCGGCGGTCCGCAACCCGGCCGCGGCCGAAAAGTGGTTCGGCCGCATGATGATGACCTTCGCGCTGGTGGAAGCGACCGGCCTGTTCGCCTTCGTCGTGGCGATGATCATCCTGTTCGTCTAGCCGCGCCTTTGTGATCGGCCGTCCGCTGCCGTCCGCCAGCCGGACACGGGGCGCGGCCGCGGAGACCGCCTGATGCCGCAGTTCGATCCCAACACCTTCGCGCCGCAGATCGTCTGGCTGACGATCACGTTCGTGACGCTCTACCTGCTCATGTCGCGCCTCATCCTGCCGCGGCTGACCGGCATCCTCAGCCAGCGCGAGGACCGCATCGACGGGAACCTGCAGCGCGCCGAGGCCCTGAAGGACGAGGCGGCGCAGGTGCTGGCCGGCTACCAGAAGGCGATCGCGGACGCGAGGGCCCAGGCCCAAGGCGCGCTCGCCAAGGCGGCGGCCGACATCGCGGCCGAGACCGCGGCGCGCGAGGCGGAGTTCGCGAAGCGCATGGCCGACCACACCGCCGCCGCGGAGGCCAGCATCAAGGCCGCCAAGGGCAAGGCGCTGGCCGAGGTGCGCGGCATCGCGAGCGAGGTCGCGGCCATGATGGCGGCCAAGGTGACCGGCGCCGTATTCGATCCGAACGCAATCGTCCACGCGGTCGACGGCGTGATGAAGGAGCGCGGACGATGACCGAGGAGAGCGGCTGGTACCAGATCATCGAGAACCCGCACACCTGGGTCTATCTCGGCTTTTTCATTTTCGTGGTGCTGGCTGGCCCGAAGATCTGGAAGGGGTTGGCCCAGATGCTCGACCGCCGCTCGCTCAAGATCAAGTCGGACCTCGACGAGGCGCAGAAGCTGAAGGATGAGGCGCAGGCCCTGCTTGCCGAGTACCAGCGCAAGCAGCGCGACGCGATGCGCGAGGCGGAGGAGATCATCGCCAACGCCAAGGGGCTGGCGCAGCGCCAGATCAAGGATTCCGGCAGGAAGCTGGAGGAGAATTTGGCGCGGCGCGAGAAGGCCTCGCTGGAGAAGATCTCCCAGGCCGAGGCCCAGGCGCTGGCCGAAGTGCGGCGCGAGGCGGTGGACGTCGCAACCGCGGCGGCAGCCCAGGTCATCCGCGGCCAGATCGACGGCGCGCGCGGCGGCGCCCTGATCGACCAGGCGATCGCCGAGGTGGAGAAGAAGCTGCATTGAGCGGCGGCTCAGCCGAGAGAGACGAAAGGCCCGAGAGCGATTCCTGGCTTTTGTCTTGCCCACCGGTAGCAACACCCCCCAGATGTCATCCCGGCCTTGACCCGGGATCCACTGCGCCGCTCGCGCCAAGCCCATCCGTGGACCCCGGATCACGCCGCTGTCGCGGCTGTCCGGGGTGACGATAGTGTGTGGATGGTCAGGCTCTGTGGCTCAGCCCAGGTCCAGTTCCTGGCGGTGGCGGACGAACGGCGAATAGGCCGGGGCGCTTCCGACGACCCGCCCATCGGCGCCCCACTCCGCCATGCGGTTGAACGGGATCGCCGGCACCTGGTCCAGCGCGGCCATGCGCGCGCCGAGATCGCGCTCCACGCCTTTCAGCCGATCGGCGATGACGGCCGGCTCGGAATAGCGCAGGCCGGCCTCGACCCCATACGCGATGAACGGCTGGAGCACGGCGTAGCCGACATAGGCGAGCGAGAAATGGACCGGCCAGAGCAGCAGGTCGATGTCGCCGCTGCGGCCGTTGTAGTCATAGGTCGCCGGGCTGGTGCCGACGGTGACCGACAGCATGGCGCGCCTGCCGGCGAAGCGGCCGTTCTCGAACCGCTGCTTGCTGGTATAAACCGCGCCATAGATGAACACGCGATCGATCCAGCCCTTCAGCATCGCCGGCGGCAGGTGCCACCACATCGGATATTGCAGGATCAAGAGGTCGGCGCGATCGAGATGGTCGATTTCGCGCTGCACCGCCTCCGGAACCGACTCTTCGGCGGAGGCGTGGCGCTGCTCGGCCTGGACATCGAAGCGCTCCCCGTTCAGGCGCGGCGCATAGTGTTCCGCGCGCTCGCAGGGATCGAAGCCGGCGCTGTAAAGGTCGGTGGTCGAAACGCCCCAGCCTTGGGCTTCCAGCGCCGTGCGCGCAACCCGTGCCAGATAGGCATTGAAGGATTGTGGCTCGGGATGAGCCAGAACGATATGGGCCTGCATCGCTTTCCCCTCGACACCGGAAAGCGCAGCATACGCCGATGCTGATGCGGCCGCCCAGCTAGAAGGCGATCTCGCCGGCCGGCCTCACGCTCTCGACGATGCCGGACAGCAGGCGGTTGTGATGTTCGATGATCTTGTCCGCGCTCAGCACAGGATTGTCGAACGTCGAGTGGGCGTCGGCGGCGAGCGTCACCTTGTAGCCCAGGCTCTGCGCGACGCGGCAGGCGGTGTCGATACAGAACTCGCTCTGCAGCCCGGCGATCACCAACGTGTCGATGCCGGCGGCGCGCAGCTTGGTATCGAGGTCGGTCTTGTAGAAGGAGCTGGCGGCCCATTTCTCGGTGATCGGTTCGCCGGAGCGCGGCGCGACCTTGGGGTGAATCTGCCAGCCGGCGGACTTGGGCGCGAATCCGCCCTCGGCTTCGCAATGCTGCACGAAGTAGACCGGCGTCCCCGCCGCTCTGGCGCGGGCAAGCAGGTCGCCGGCATTCGCCAGCATGCGCTCCGGCTGATGACAGATCTCATCCGGGCCGAACATCGCCTGCTGGATGTCGATCATGAGGAGGGCGGTCTTGTGAGTCTCGCTCATGCTCTACCTCCCGGCTGCTTCTGGTCGCTGGATCTGGTGCGTCATAGGCTGGCAGAGGCCGGCGCCAGCCTGTGTCAGCTACTCCGCCGCCTTCTTCGGCGCCTCCGGCTTCCAGCGCAGCACCGGCTGGCGGGCGGCCAAGGTCTCGTCGAGGCGGCGGCGCGGCGTGTGGTAGGGCGCGCCCTTGAAATAGCCGGCCTCGCCCGCCTTTGCGCGCTTTGCGAGTCCCTTCACCACGTCGATGTAGCGGTCGAGCCCGTCCCTGCTCTCGGTCTCGGTCGGCTCCATCAGCAGCGCGCCATGGACTACCAGCGGGAAATACATGGTCATCGGGTGATAGCCCTCGTCGATCATCGCCTTGGCGAAGTCGAGGGTGGTGACGTCGGTGCCGTCGAGGAACTCGTCGTTGAACAAGGCCTCGTGCATGCAGGCGCCGGGGAACGCCGGGGTCAGCTCGTCCTTGAGGCCGGCGAGGATGTAGTTGGCGTTCAGCACCGCATCGCCGGAGGCCTGGCGCAGCCCGTCGGACCCATGGCTCATCATGTAGCTCAAGGCGCGCACGAACATGCCCATCTGGCCGTGGAAGCCCTTGAGGCGACCAAGCGCGCTGCCATTGCGCTCGACGAGGCCGAAGCCATTCGATCCGTGCACGACGTACGGCACCGGCGCGTAGGGCGCGAGCGCCGCCGACAGCACCACCGGGCCGGAGCCGGGGCCGCCGCCGCCGTGAGGCGTGGAGAAGGTCTTGTGAAGGTTGATGTGCATGGCATCGACGCCGAGATCGCCCGGCCGCACGCGCCCGACGATGGCGTTGAAGTTGGCGCCGTCGCAGTAGAAATAGCCGCCTGCCCCATGGATCGCGTCGGCGATGTCGATGATGTCGTTCTCGAACAGGCCGCAGGTGTTGGGGTTCGTGATCATGGTGCCGGCGACGTCGGGCCCGAGCTTCGCCTTGAACGCGGCGAGGTCGACGCGCCCGCGGTCGTCGGCGGGCACCGGATCGACCTCGTAGCCGCAGGCGGCCGCGGTCGCGGGATTGGTGCCGTGCGCGGATTCCGGCACCAGGATGCGCTTCCTCGCATCGCCCTTGGCCAGCAGCGCCGCGCGGATGGTCATGATGCCGCACAGCTCGCCATGCGCGCCTGCGGCCGGCGACATCGCCACCGCCGGCATGTTGGTAAGGGTCTTCAGCCAGTGCGCCAGTTCGTCGATCAGCTCCAGCGCGCCCTGCACGGTGGAGACCGGCTGCATCGGGTGCAGATCGCCGATGCCGGGCAGGCGCGCCACCTTCTCGTTGAGGCGCGGGTTGTGCTTCATGGTGCAGGAGCCGAGCGGATAGACCCCCATGTCGATGGCGTAGTTCTTCTGGCTGAGCTTGGTGTAGTGGCGCACCACCTGCGGCTCGGAGAGGCCCGGCAGCCCGATTTCGCTCTTGCGCTTGAGGGCGCCGAGGCGATCCTTGTGCTGCGGAATTGCGGGCAGGTCGACGCCGCTGCGGCCTTTCATGCCCTGCTCGAAGATCAAGGGCTCCTCGATCTGCAGGCCCTTGTTGCCGGACACAGTGCGCACCGTCGGCGCGTTCGGGATCTGCGTTGGGGCGCTCATTTCAGCACCTCCTTGAGCGCAACCTCATAGGCCGCGATGTCGTCGTCGCTCACGGTCTCGGTCGCCGCCACCAATAGCAGGTGGGCGAGCGACGGGTCGTCTGGATAGAGCCGCGACACCGGCACGCCGCCCAGCACGCGCTTCCTGGCCAGCGCCTCCACCACCTCCGCCGCCGGCCTGGGCAGCGCCAGGGTGAATTCGTTGAACAAAGTTTCGTTAAGCAGCGTCACGCCCGGAATGGCGGCGAGGCGATCGGCGAGGCGTGACGCGGTGGCATGGTTGAGCGCGGCCAGCTTGGTGAGCCCCGCTTCGCCCAGCAGCGTAAGATGGATGTTGAAGGCGAGGGCGCACAGGCCGGAGTTGGTGCAGATGTTGCTGGTCGCCTTCTCGCGGCGGATGTGCTGCTCGCGGGTCGAGAGGGTCAGCACCCAGCCGCGCTTGCCGTCGACATCGATCGTCTGGCCGGTCAGGCGCCCGGGCATCTGGCGGATGAACTTGTCGCGGGTGGCGAACAGCCCGACATAGGGCCCGCCGAAGCTCAAGGGCACGCCGAGCGACTGGCCCTCGGCCGTCACGATGTCCGCGCCCATCTCGCCGGGCGGCGTGACGAGGCCAAGCGACACGATCTCCGTCACAGCCACCACCAGCAGCGCGCCGGAATCGTGGCAGGCCTTGGCTAGGCCGGTGAGGTCGTGCACGTGGCCGAAGAAACTGGGGTTCTGCACCACCACGCAGGAGGTCTTGGCGTCGATCAGCTTGCCGAGATCCTCCGCACCCTTGGCATCGGCCGGCGCGGCGACGACCTCGAAGCCGGTGAACTTGCCATGGGTCTCGATCACTTCGCGATAGTGCGGGTGGAGGCCGCCGGACAGCACGGCGCGGCTGCGGCGCGTCACGCGGTTCGCCATCATCACCGCTTCGCCGGTCGCGGTCGCGCCGTCGTACATCGAGGCGTTGGCGACATCCATGCCGGTCAGCAGCGCGACCTGGGTCTGGAACTCGAACAGGTACTGCAGGGTGCCCTGGGTCACCTCCGGCTGGTACGGCGTATAGGAGGTGAGGAACTCGCCGCGCTGGATCAGGTGGTCGACCGAGGCCGGGATGTGGTGGCGATAGGCGCCGGCGCCGAGGAAGCTGGGGCACGAGGCGGCCCCGAGATTCTTCGCCGCCAGCTTCGCCAGGTGGCGCTCGACCTCGAGCTCGCTCTTGAACGGCGGCAGGTCGACCGGCGCTTTCAGGTGCGCTTTCGCCGGCACGTCGTTGTAGAGCGAATCGACCGACGGCGCGCCCACCTTCGCCAGCATGGCGCGGCGGTCCTCGTCGGTCAGGGGCAGATAGCGCATCAGTGCAGGCCCTCGACATATTTCTGGTAGGCCGCCTCGTCCATCAGGGCGGAGAGCTGGCCTTTGTCCGCCACCTTCATCTTGGCGAACCAGCCCTTGCCGAGCGCGTCCTCGTTGACCGTCGCCGGCGCGTCGGTGAGCGCGGAATTGACCTCGATCACTTCGCCGGAGACCGGCGCGTAGACTTCGCTCGCCGCCTTCACGGATTCGACGGTCGCCAGCTGCTTGCCCTGCTCGATCATCTTGCCGACGTCCGGCAGCTCGACGAACACCACGTCGCCCAGCTGCTCCTGCGCATAAGGCGTGATGCCGATGGTCGCGGTGTCGCCATCCAGCTTCACCCACTCGTGATCCTTGCTGAATTTGATCTCGCTCATATCCCTCGTCTCCCCTCTCGCGGTCAGCGGTGATAGCGGTGCGGCACGAACGGCATGGCGGCGACCTTCGCCGGCATCGCCTTGCCCCGCACCATCAGTTGCAGCCTGGTGCCGATCGGTGCCAGATCGGCGCGCACATAGCCCATGGCGACCGGCCCGCCCACGGTCGGGCCGAAGCCGCCGGACGTGACCTCGCCGATCGCCTCGCCGTGCTCGTTGGCGATCTCGGTGTGGGCACGCGCCGGCGCCTTGCCGTCCGGCAGGATGCCGACGCGCTTGCGCGGCGGGCCTTCGGTCAATTGGCGCTGCACGATGCCGGCGCCGGGGAAGCCACCCTGCTCGCGCCGACGCTTCTGCATCGCCCAGACAAGGCTGGCCTCGACCGGATTCGTGGTCTCCGAGATGTCGTTGCCGTAGAGGCAGAGGCCGGCTTCCAGCCGCAGCGAATCGCGCGCGCCCAGGCCGATCGGCTTCACTTCCATGTCGCCCAGCAGCTTGCGCGCCAGGTTGTCCGCCTCGCCGTCTGCCACGGAAACCTCGAATCCGTCCTCGCCGGTGTAGCCGGAACGCGTGACGAAGCAGTCCATGCCGCCGACGTTGAGCGGTCCGCCGGTCATGAACTTCATGTTCACGCTGTCGGGCGCGATCTTCTGCATGACGGCGGCGGCGCGCGGCCCTTGCAGCGCCAGCAGCGCGCGCTCGAACATCGGCTCGACCTCGCAGCGATTGTTGAGATTGGCCTGCAGGTGCGAAAGGTCCTGCTCCTTGCACGACGCATTGACCACCATCAGCAAGTAGTCTGCATCGTCGCCCTTGCCGGCCCTGGTCACCATCAAATCATCGAGGATTCCGGCGGCGTTATTGGTGAAGAACGAGTAACGCTGCTGGCCGGGCGCGAGGCTCAGGAAATCCGCGGGGCACAGCCGCTCCAGCGCGCTTGCCACTTGTGCGAAACTCTCCCCGCGCAACCTGATCTGGCCCATGTGCGAGACATCGAACAGGCCGGCGCCGCTGCGGGTGTGCTGATGCTCGGTCAGGATCCCCATGGGGTATTGCACCGGCATCTCGTAGCCGGCGAACGGCACCATCTTGCCGCCCAGTTCGACGTGCAGGTCGTATAGCGGGGTCCGTTTCAGGTTCTCGGTGCTCTCGTTCGTGCCCAAAGAGACAGCCTCCAGGTTGGGACCACGGATGCTCCGCGATCTCACAACCCCCCTCTGTCTTCAGACCTGAGAGATTTACCGACTTCCGCTGCGAAGAAACGCCGCGGGAATTGGCTCTACTCCTTCGGTGGGAACCTGCCCAGGTGTGGGGCGGCCCGCTTTCCAGAGCTTTGAACCGATGCGGTCCTTTTGCCTGAGAGTTTCCGGGGGCGGTTGCTCCTTCGGCGCCGGCCGGCGGTCGCTCTGGCCGCCGTACGGTCTCTCCCGCGATCAGTCGAAACCGCGCGGGAGCATACTCCCGGGAGGCTTGCCGTCAAGCGGCGAAATCGGGCGTGGAAGCGACGGATTTGCGACGAACCGACGGCTTCAGTTGCCGTCACCGACTTGAATGCGCCGCACACAATGAGAGAGCTCATTGACGGATGCGAACTGTTGGATGGCCGTGCCGAGCACGACCATGACACTGAGAGAAGGAAGCTCGCTGGATCCCGCTCGCAGCTACCGCGGGTTCTTGCGGTTGTAGGCGAGTTCCTTCTGGTCCAGAACGAAGCCGACATAGATGCGGTAGTAGTCGCCATTCTCGCCCTGCTTCAAGGGGATGCGCGGCTCCAGCTCCTCGACCACGATCCCCTGAGTGGCATTGTTGTCGAACGGTATCGCGCTGTCGAAATTCTGCTTCGCGATCACGTTGCCGTCGGGGCCGCCGATGGCCATGAAGTAGTTGAACTTCGCCGCGCCTTCGCGGTCTTTGGGCCCGCGCTGGGCGAGGAACTTCACGCGGATGTCGTAGACGATGGCCCGCTTGCCGGCATCGTCCTCCTGATAGACGCAGTTCGCCGCCGGCAGCACCTGGTCGATCTTGGCCTCGAACAGGGTGTCCGACAGGTCCTCGCTGCCGCCGACGAACTTCGTCATGTAGGCAAGCTCGCGCACCGGCGCAACCACCGGGCATGGATAGGCGGCGATGTCCTTGTTGCTGGCGCAGGATGCCGCGCCAAGCAGAGCCAGAGCGCCGGCGAGGATGCCGATGGCGCGCCGCAACCGTCCGGGAATTCGAGAATGCATCATGAAATCCGTTGCTGGAGTAAGGCGGGCGCCGTCATGGCAGCTTGGAATGGGTCCCGTCGCAAAACGGCTTGCCGCCGGTATGCTTGCAGCCGCAGAAGAACATCGTCCTGCTCTCGGCCGCGTCGTACTTGATCGGAGAGAACTCGCTGCCCTTGTGCGAGCCGTCGCAGAATGGCTGGTTCTTGCTGCGGCCGCAGGCGCACCACCAATAGCTCTTGCCGGCAGTCACGTCGAAACGGAACGGCGATCGTTGCGCGATATTGGGCTCGGCCATGAAAAATCCCCGATGAGGGCGCAATCCGGTCGCGCCGACGATATGGCAGAGACTAGCGGAAGCCGCCGCGCCGAGACAAGGAGGATACCAGCCCGCTGACAGAGGCCGCGCGCCGTCCTCGACCCCCGCGGCGCGCGGCCTCCGCAGCGCAGAAATGCCGGTTGCCGCGGCGGCGGAAATGGGTCTAATGGAGCACCGGAAGCCGACTGGAACGACATGCCCAAGAATGCTCTCACCTTGCTGCTGGCGGCGCCGCGCGGCTTCTGCGCGGGGGTGGACCGCGCCATCCAGATCGTCGAGCGCGCCCTGGAGCGCTACGGCGCGCCGGTCTATGTCCGGCACGAGATTGTCCATAACAGGCACGTGGTCGAGGAACTGGAGCGCAAGGGCGCGGTCTTCGTCGAGGACCTGGAGGAAATACCGGGACAGTTTCCGGTGGTGTTCTCCGCGCATGGGGTTCCCAAGTCGGTGCCGGAGGATGCGGAGCGGCGCAAGCTGCTCTATCTCGACGCCACCTGCCCGCTGGTCAGCAAGGTGCACCGGGAGGCCGAGGTGCATTTCGCCGCCGGGCGACACCTCATCCTGATCGGCCATGCCGGCCACCCGGAAGTCATCGGCACCATCGGCCAGCTGCCGGCCGGGGCGGTGACCCTGGTGGAGACGGCGGAAGACGCCGAAGAAGCCGCCCCGCCCATCGGCCCCGGCGCGGGCGACCGGCTCGCCTACATCACGCAGACCACGCTCTCGATCGACGACACGATCGGCATCATCGAGGTGTTGCGCCGCCGGTTCCCCAGGATCCACGGGCCACGGCGGGAGGACATCTGCTACGCCACCACCAACCGCCAAGCGGCGGTGAAGGTGATCGCGCCGCAATCCGACCTCCTGCTGGTGATCGGCGCGCCCAATTCCTCGAACTCGCAGCGCCTGGTCGAGGTGGCGCGCGTCGCCGGCTGCCCGCACGCCTACCTGGTGCAGCGCGCGGCGGAGATCGACTGGCGCTGGTTCGAGGGCGTCAGGACGGTCGGCATCACCGCCGGCGCATCGGCACCAGAGGTGCTGGTGCAGCAGGTGATCGCCGCGATCCGCCAGCACTATCTGACCCGCATCGAGGAAATCTCCGTCACCGAAGAGACCACCCACTTCAAGCTGCCTCGCGCCCTGACCGCCTGACAACTCACCGCCTGACAACCCACCGCCTGACCAGCCGCCGCCTGATGGCCGTCTATACCGAAGTCCCCGACAACGAGCTTCGCGCCTTCGTGGAGCAGTACGAGATCGGCGACGTGATGGCCTGCAAAGGCATCGCCGAGGGCGTGGAGAACAGCAACTACCTGCTGCACACCACCCAGGGCAGCTACATCCTGACGCTGTACGAGAAGCGCGTGAAGCGCGAGGACCTGCCGTTCTTCCTTGGCCTGATGCAGCATCTGGCGGCCAAGGGGCTGCGCTGCCCGACGCCGCTCAACGGCAGGGACGGCAATGCCTTGCGCGAACTCTGCGGCAGACCAGCGGCGATCTGCACCTTCCTCGAGGGCATGTGGCCGCGCCGGCCGACCGAGCGGCATTGCCAGCTTCTGGGTGCTGCGCTCGCCGACCTGCATGTGAAGGGCCGCGATTTCGCGCTGCAGCGGCCGAACAACCTGTCGCTCGCCGGATGGCGCGATCTCGCGCGCAAGACCGAGACGCGGGCGGACGAGGTCGAGACCGGGCTCGGCGGGCTGATCGCGGAGGAGTTGCGGCACCTGGAGACCCATTGGCCGCACGAGCTGGAGGTCGGCGTCATCCACGCCGACCTCTTCCCCGACAACGTGTTCTTCCTGGCCGACAAGCTCAGCGGCCTGATCGACTTCTATTTCGCCTGCACCGATTTCCTGGCCTACGACCTCGCGGTCTGCATCAACGCCTGGTGCTTCGAGACCGACGGATCGTTCAACGTCACCAAGGCACGGCACATGGTGCGGGCCTATGATTCGCATCGCAGGATTCCCGACGCCGAGATGGCCGCGCTGCCGACGCTGGCGCGCGGCTCGGCCCTGCGCTTCCTGCTGACGCGGCTCTACGACTGGCTCAACCACCCGCCCGGGGCGTTCGTGCAGCCGAAGGATCCGCTGGAATACCGCCGCAAGCTCGCCTTCCACCGGCAGTGCAAGTCGGCCTCGGCCTACGGCATCTGATGAGCGCGAAAGCCGCCTCTCCCAGGATCGTCGAGATCTTCACCGATGGCGCCTGCAGCGGCAATCCCGGGCCGGGCGGCTGGGGCGCGGTGCTGCGCTATGGCGCCATCGAGAAGGAGATGA
>DASSBF010000171.1:0-47776 GCA_035699005.1 Dongiaceae bacterium | reverse complement strand
CGCGCATGCGGTTGGAGCCGCCCTCGCCTACAAGCGCAAGAAGCAGCCGCGCGTCTCGGTCGCCTTCTTCGGCGACGGCGCGATGCAGCAGGGCATCCTCTATGAGAGCATGAACCTCGCCGCGCTGTGGTCGCTGCCCGTCGTGTTCGTCTGCATCAACAACCAGTACGGCATGGGCACGCGGGTCGATCGCGCCACCGCCAACCTGGCATTCGACGAGCGCGCCCGCGCCTTCGGCATGGATGGCGTCATGGTCGACGGCACCGACGTCGAGATGGTTCACGAGACCGCCGAGCGCGTCATCGACAACGCTCGCGAGGGCAAGCCGGGATTCATGTCACTCGGCTGCTATCGCTTCTACGGCCATGCCCGCATGGACAAGAGCCCCTATCGCGATGCCGAGGAGGAAGCGGAAGGCCGAGCGCGCGATCCCCTGGGCAAGGCGCGCGCCCGCCTGATCGAGCGCGGCGCCAAGGCGGCGGAGCTGGATGCGCTGGATGCCGGGATTGCGGCCGAGATGGATGCGGCGCTCGAATCCGCGATCAAGGCGCCGCTGCCGCCGGTCGACACCATGTTCGAGGATGTGTTCGCACCGGGCCAGCCGAAGCCGACGCCGCTGCGCGCCCGCCTCGACGCCATGCTGTCGGAGGCCACGCGATGAGCGCGGTTGAGACCACCTATCGGGAGGCGCTGCGCCAAGCGCTGATCGACGCGATGAACGCCGACCCGGACATCGTCATCATGGGCGAGGAGGTCGGGCTCTATGGCGGCGCCTATGGCGTGACCAAGGGGATGATCGACCAGTTC
Organism: Dongiaceae bacterium; assembly: GCA_035699005.1. Taxonomy (GTDB): domain Bacteria; phylum Pseudomonadota; class Alphaproteobacteria; order Dongiales; family Dongiaceae; genus Dongia_A. The sequence continues at coordinate 46,969 of DASSBF010000171.1, read as the reverse complement.
GGGCCGGAGCGGATTCTCGACACGCCGATTTCCGAGGCCGGCATCGTCGGCGCGGCAGTGGGTGCGGCGATGAGCGGCCTGCGCCCCGTTGCGGAGCTGATGTATGTCGATTTCATCGGACTGGTGATGGACCAGCTTGCCAACCAGGCGGCCAAGATCCGCTACATGTTCGGCGGCCAGATCGGCGTGCCGATGGTGCTGCGCAGCCAGGGCGGCACCGGACGGTCGGCCGCCGCGCAGCATTCGCAATCGCTCGAAGCCTGGATGGCGCACGTCCCCGGCTTGCGCCTCGCCATGCCGGCGACCGTCAACGACGCCTATCACCTGTTGCGCCATGCGCTGACGCTGCCCGATCCCATCGTGTTCCTGGAGCACAAGGGCCTCTATGTGCAGAAAGGCACGATGGACCCGGCCGTGCCCGATGCGCCGTGGGGCAAGGCAATCGTGCGGCGCGCGGGCAGCGGCGTGACGATCGTCGCCTACTCCAGGATGGTGCTGGAATCGCTGGCCGCGGCTGAGCTGCTCGCGGCGCAAGGCGTGTCGGCCGAGGTGATCGACCTGCGCACGCTCAATCCGCTGGATGAGGAGGTCATCGCAAATTCCGTCCGCCGCACCCACCGCGCCATGGTGGTGACGGAAGCGCCGTTGACCGGCGGCTTCTCGGCGGAATTGTCGGCGCGCATCCACGAATCCTGCTTCGACCATCTGGAGGAGCCGGTCGTGCGGGTTGCCGGCGAAGACATCCCGATCCCGGTCTCCCCTCCCCTGGAGCGCCATGCCGTGCCGAGCGCGCAGCTCATCGCCGAAACCGGCCTGTGGCTCACGCACAGAAAGGCGCCGGCGTGGGCGTCGTAAATTTGCCGCTGCCGCGCCTCGGCGAGACGATGGAGGAAGGCCGCGTCGTCACTTGGCTGAAGCAGCCGGGCGACCGGTTCAAGCGCGGCGAGATCCTGCTCGAGGTCGAGACCGACAAGACCGTGGTGGAAGTGCCCGCCTTGCAGGACGGCACGATGGTCGCGCATCTTGCAGCCGAGCAAGACACAATACAGGTCGGCGCGCCGATCGCGCGCATCGAGGTGGCGGGTGCGGTCGAAGCGCCGGCCGCACCGGCGCCGGCCACCCTGTCCTCGCCCACGATCGCGCGCGCGACGCCCACAGCCCTGCGATCCACCGGCAGCGATGACCTGCGCGCCAGCCCCCGCGCACGCCGGCTGGCACGCGAGCGCGGCGTCGACCTCGCCGCGCTCACCGGCACCGGCCGCAATCGACGTATCAGCGGCGAGGACGTGCTGGCGGCTGACGCGTCAAAGGACGCACCACACCTTTCCATCCAGGTCGCGACCGTCGCCGGCACGCTCCAGATCCGCGAATGGCCGGCGATGGGCCAGCGCCGTGGAGATGCCTTCCTGATCCACGGCCTGTTCGCCGACGCGGACTCCTACACCCTGGTCGCGCGGCGGCTGGCCAAGGGCGGACTGCGTGTGCTTGCCATCGACCTGCCCGGCCATGGCGGCAGCGATGCGAAGGCGACGACGCTCGATCAGCTGGTGGACAGCACCGCGACCGCTCTGCGCGCACTGGCGGTCGGGCCGGTACAGCTGGTCGGCCATTCGCTTGGCGCCATGGTTGCCGCGGAGATCGCGGCGCAAGGCGAGATCGCGCTCGACCATCTGCTGCTGCTGGCGCCGGCCGGCCTCGGCCGGGAGATCGATCGCGGCTTCATCGACGGCATGATCGCCGCCGACAGCATCGCCGACCTCGAGCGCGAGATCGCCAAGCTAGACGGCGGCACGTTGTCGCCCAGCTATCTGTCCGAGCTGTTGGCTCGCATCCAGTCGCGGCGCCCCATGCTGCGCGAACTCGCCGCCTCGATCACGGATGGCGGCGGCCAGCGTCACTCGATCACCGCGCACGTCGATCGCGTCAGGATGCCGGTCACCGCCATCTTCGGCCTCAAGGACCGCATCATCCCCTGGCAGCACGCGACGCAAATGCCCGCCCGCGCCGCGATCCACTTCGTGAAGAACGCCGGCCACATGCCCCACTGGCGCGCACCGAATTTGGTGGCGGACCTGCTGCTCGGCCAGCGGTAGGCGCCTGCCACGTTGCCCGCGTGGAACCTTTCGACCTGCTGAGCTTTTTACTGGAAGTGAAAATGTCTGCCGCCCCCGGGCAGCATGCTCTTAATCATGCGGAGAGACGGGTATGAACATTTTCTACATCATCGGCGTCATCGTCGTGGTGATCGCCGTCTTGAGTTTTCTGGGGCTTCGCTAGCAAGCCTTCAAGCGTTTCCGCCATGGCCTGGGTTGCAGGGCCATGGCGGCCTACCCCGCACTCCTGAGAAAAATCTCTCGGTCCATCGAGAAGTTGGCGAGCAGAGGCAGTCTGATGACCGGCGCGCTGGAAGCGCTGGCCCAGGAGCGAGTGCATTGACGCCGGACCACCTAGGAATTTACCGCTTCCTGTTACATCGATACGTCCTGAACTGAATTTCGGGGCCGCGCTATTGCAAGCGCGCGGTCCCGCGCCCACTGTGGGACCGCTGTGGCTTTGCCGGATCCCATGGGAACCGCATCGCGCGCATCAACTCATCCACGCATCGACATCCAGGGGGCGATCATGACTTTCTCACCATCGCGGCGAATGACGCTGGTTCAGGGCATTGCGCTCGGTTCAGCCTTGGCGCTCGGCCTGCTGATCGGCGGAGCCGGCACGGCCAGCGCCGACGCGCTCGACGACATCACCAAGGCCGGGACCATCAAGATCGGGATCTTCGAGGATTTCCCGCCGTTCGCTTCCCTCGGGTCGGACATGAAGGTCCAGGGCTACGACGTCGACATGGCCAACGCCCTGGCAAAGGCGCTGGGCGTGAAGGCCGAGCTGGTCGGCATCACGGGTCAGAACCGCATCCCGTTCCTGAGCGAAGGCAAGGTCGACGCGCTGCTGAGCATCGGGTTCAGCGACGAGCGCGCCCAGGTCGTGGATTTCACCGACCCCTATGCGCCGTATTACATTGCGGTCATGGGTCCGGCCGAGGTCCAGGTGAAGGATGCGGCCGACCTGGCCGGTAAGACGATCGCCGTCAATCGCGGCACTCTGGAGGATACCGAGGTGACGAAGGTCGCTCCGGAAGGCGCCGACATCCAGCGCTACAACGACTACAACGGCGTGATTTCCGCGTTCCTGTCCGGCCAGGCCCAGTTGATGGTGGTCGGCAACGACGTCGGCGCCACCATCCTGGCGAAGAACCCGGCGATCAAACCGGAGGAGAAGTTCGTGCTGCTGACCTCGCCCTCGAACATGGCGGTCAAGAAGGGCGAGACCCGTCTGCAGCAGAAGCTGAACGAAACGCTCATCGCGATGAAGAAGGACGGCAGCCTGAACGAGATGGCGGTGAAGTGGCTAATGCAGCCCTTGCCGAAGGACTTCTAGCCGCTTTTCGATGGGGTATCAGCTCGACTTCTCGGCGCTCGCCGGCTATCTGGGCCTGTTCCTGCATGGCGCGGGGGTGACGCTCGGACTGACGGCGATCGCCGCGACGCTCGGGATCGCACTCAGCATCGGCGGGGCGGCGACGGCGCGCTGGGGTCTTCAGTGGGCCCGCGCACTGGTCACAGCCTATGTCGAGCTGATCCGCAACACGCCGTTCCTGGTCCAGCTGTTTTTCATTTTCTTCGGCCTGCCCGCCCTCGGGATCAGAATGACGGCGATGGAAGCCGCCATCCTGGCGATGACGATCAACCTCACGGCCTATGCGATCGAGATCGTCCGGGCCGGCATCGAGGCGGTGTCGCCGGGCCAGCGCGAGGCGGGAATCGCGCTCGGCCTTAAGCCGGCCAAGGTGTTCATCTATGTCGTCCTGCCGCAGGCGCTGGCGAACGTCTATCCGGCCCTGGTCAGCCAGATCATCATCACCATGCTCGAGTCCGCCGTGGTGTCGCAGGTTGCCGTGATGGACCTGACCCATGTCGCCGACTACATCCAGTCGCGTACCTACCGCGCCTTCGAGACCTATTTCATCATCGCCCTCGCCTACCTGGCGATGGCGGTCGGCCTGCGTTGGCTGATGACGCGAGCCGGCAGCCGGCTGTTCGCGGGCCGCCAAAGATGAGCCGACCGCGATGATCAGCCTGTCGGTCGTGGACATCCTCGGCTTCCTTCTGGCGGCCACGCGCTGGACTCTCCTGCTGTCGGTCATCGCCTTTGTGGGTGGCGGCATCGGCGCGCTTCTGCTGCTGTTGCTCCGCTATGCGCGGCCCGCGGTCGGAGCGCGGTTCATGAGCCTTTATGTCGAACTGCTGCAGGGCACGCCTCTGCTGCTGCAGTTGTTCCTGGTGTTTTTCGGCTTGCCCCTGCTGGGAATCGACGTATCGCCGCTATTGGCGGCCGGCGTCGCGCTGACCCTCTATGCCAGCGCGTTCCTGGCGGAGATCTGGCGGGGCTGCGTCGATGCCATCGGGCGCGGACAATGGGACGCCAGCGCCAGCCTCGGCATGAAATTCTTCCTGCAGATGCGCTACGTGATCCTTCCCCAGGCCCTGCGGATCGCGGTGCCGCCGACGGTCGGCTTCCTGGTGCAGCTGGTGAAGAGCACGGCCCTCGCTTCCATCGTCGGCTTCAACGAGCTGACCAAGGCCGGCCAGATCGTGACCAACGCGACCTTCCAACCGGTCGTGGTCTATGGGCTGGTGGCCGTGATCTATTTCTGCATGTGCTTCCCGCTCACCTATTGCGCACGGATGCTGGAACGAAAACTCAGCATCTCCAGATAACCCGGGATACGCCAATGAATGCTCACGCCACGCCGCTGCCGATCGACGCCAACGCGCCGATGGTCGAGATGCGCAACGTCAACAAATGGTATGGCAAGTTCCAGGCGCTCAAGAACGTGTCGCTGGCGGTTGCCAAAGGAGAACGCGTGGTGATCTGCGGCCCGTCCGGCTCCGGCAAATCGACGGCGATCCGCTGCATCAACTGGCTGGAGCATCACGAGGATGGCCAGATCCTGATCGAGGGCGTCGAGCTCACGCCGGGCTTCAAGAACATCGATCTGATCCGGCGTGAAGTCGGCATGGTGTTCCAGCAGTTCAACCTGTTCCCGCATTTGACCGTGCTGCAGAACCTGACCCTGGCGCCGCGCAAGGTCCGTGGCATCGGGCGCCAGGAGGCCGAGGAAACTGCGATGCGCTACCTGAAGCGCGTGCGGATCGCCGAGCAGGCGCACAAATATCCCAGCCAATTGTCCGGCGGCCAGCAGCAGCGGGTGGCGATCGCCCGCTCGCTCTGCATGGAGCCGAAAGTGATGCTGTTCGACGAGCCGACCTCCGCCCTCGATCCGGAGATGATCAAGGAGGTGCTCGATGTCATGATCGAGCTGGCGGAGGAGCATATGACGATGATCTGCGTCACCCACGAGATGGGCTTCGCGCGCACCGTCGCCGACACCGTCGTATTCATGGATCATGGCGAAGTGGTCGAGGTCGCTCCGCCCCAGACCTTCTTTTCAGCGCCCAGCAGCGAGCGGACGCGCGCCTTTCTCGGCCAGATCCTGGGGCACTGACCGCCGGGTGTCGCACTTTGGTATTTGCCCCCTGTCGCGGCAGGGGCTTATCGCCCCCAGTTCGGAGGGCGATCCCCATTTTCTGCGGAACAGGTCGGCAGACGCCTTGTTGTCAAAGGTTAATACGCACAAGGAGCGCGAGCCATGAAGCTTAAATCCGCGCAGGTCGACCAGGTCCTGGACAAGCTGCCGAGCGAGGTCATCCCCGAGAGCCATCCGACGGTCCCGCAGCTCGAGCAGGTGTTCGGGCAGCATACTTTTTTCCTCGGTTCGGAGGGCCTGCATGTGGTGGAGCGCAGCGCCGCCGAGGGGGAGGAGCCGACTTCGACGGCCTATGTGGTCAAGGTCGCGAGCTGGACCGACGACGACAAGACCAGCCTCCGGCCGCACGAGGCGGAGGTCACCGACATGGTCGAGCTTGGCCCGGCGACCGAGGACGACTTCCCGGTCTGATTCCGCGCGTCTGGGGCAAGCGGCGTCGGCGTGATCCGGTTGGGTAGACCGGATGAAGGCGCCTGACCGGGCGTGTGCAACGCATCTCTTGGCCGGCCGGTATCCCCCGGGTGTCACCGGTATCCCCCCGCATGTCTGGGCCCGCCGGGAAACGTCCCGAGAGAGACCAAAGCACCACCCGGCCGCCTTCGTCCTGCGCCTAGCGGCGATAGAGCATCGTCTGATGGTCCTTGTAGATCGCGCGCTGGAACTCCTGATAACCGCACTTCTTGGCGACCCAGGCCGACGCGATGTTCTCCGGATCGATCATGCAGACTGTCGGCGCCGATCCGAAATGCCGGTCCGCCCAAGCACACAGGGCCCGGACGGCTTCGGTTGCAAGCCCCTTGCCGTGCGCCGAGGGGACGAGCGCCCAGCCGATTTCCGGCATGCCTTCGATCGGAGGCTGGACCTCGCGCTTGAAGTCGGCAAACCCGGCCTCGCCGAGGAATTCGCCGGCGCCCTTGTCCTCCACCACCCAATAGCCGAACCCCAGCAGAGACCAGTGGCCGACATAGCGCAGGATCTTCGACCACACCTCCTCGCGCGAGAACGGCCGGCCGCCGATATGACGCGTCACGATGGGATCGGCCCACATCGCCGCACAGGCGTCGAGATCCTCTAGGCTATGGCCGCGCAGCCGCAGGCGCTCGGTTTCCAGGATCGGGACGCTCCCGGGCAGGATGTCAGGCATGGTGCTCACTCCGGGAACTCGAGCCGCGGCGCCAGGCCGCGCTCGATATGGACGATTGCGTTTTGATCGAACCGGCGTGCAAGCGCCAGCCCCTCCGCAAGAGAGATGCCGAAAACGATGCACTCGGTCTCCGGTGTCCACTGGCCCATGGGATCGCGGCCTTCCCCGTAGAGGAACCGCAGCTTGCGCTGTTCCAGCAGACGCACCAATTCTTCATGCCGCTGGCCATTCATCGCGGGCGGCAGCACCTCGCTTCGCGGATTGAAGGCGGTCACCACAATGGCGCGATCTGCGTCGAAACGATCGAGCAATGCGTCGATCCGGGGCGAAGCTTCGCCCACTTTCAGAGTCCACTGTTCGCCATGATCGAACACAACAAAGTCGGTCGCCTCATAGGCCGACAGCAAATCCCGCGCAATTGCCATAAAAACACGGTATCCCCGATGCGAATATCGCCGCGACAGTCGATGATCCGGCCGGCACTGTCAACTTGAGGCGAGACCGTTCGACACTAACGCCACTCCGCCCCGTTGGGAAACTCGTAGCGGTCGAGGCTCTCGGGCTTCATGGTGATGGAATAGCCGGGGAACCTGGGCGGCATGTAGCGGCCGTTCTTCACGACCACGGGCTCGACGAAGTGCTCGTGCAGGTGGTCCACATATTCGACCACCCGATGATCGAGGCTGGCCGAGACGCAGATGTAGTCGATCAGCGACAGGTGCTGGACATACTCGCAGAGGCCGACGCCGCCGGCGTGCGGGCAGACGGGGATGCCGAACTTTTTCGCCATCAGGAGCACCGCCAGGATCTCGTTGACGCCGCCGAGGCGGCAGGAATCGATCTGGCAGAAATCGATCGCCTCGGCCTGCATCAGTTGCTTGAAGATGACGCGGTTCTGGCACATTTCGCCGGTCGCGACGCCGATGCCGAGCGGCTTCACCGCCTTGCGGATCGCCGCATGGCCCAGCACGTCGTCGGGCGAGGTCGGCTCCTCGATCCACAGCGGCTTGTAGGGCGCCAGCTCCGTGATCCATTCGATCGCCTGGCCGACATCCCAGATCTGGTTGGCGTCGATCATCAGGTTGCGGCCGGGGCCGATCTCGGCCCGCACCGCGGCGCAGCGCTTCTTGTCGTCGGCAAGATCGCGGCCGACCTTGATCTTGATGTAGTTGAGGCCCTGCGCCACCGCCTCGCGGGTGAGGCGCCGCACCTTCTCGTCGGGATAGCCGAGCCAGCCCGCCGAGGTCGTGTAGGCGGGATAGCCGTTCTTCTGCATCTCGTCGATGCGCGTGTCCTTGCTCGCGGCATTGGCGCGCAGGATGGCGAGCGCCTCGTCGGGTGTCAGCGCGTCGGTGATGTAGCGGAAGTCGATCAGCCGCACGAACTCCTCGGGCGTGAGGTCGGAGACCAGGCGCCAGACCGGCTTCTTCGCAGCCTTGCCCCACAGATCCCAGATCGCGTTGACCAAAGCGGCGGTCGCGAGGTGCAGCACGCCCTTCTCCGGCCCGACCCAGCGCAACTGCCGGAACTCGATCAGGCTGCGCCAGAACTTGCCCATGTCGCGGGTGATGTCGGCAAGGCTGTGCCCGATCACCGCCGGCGCCAGCGCAAGGGCCGCGGCCACGCACAATTCGGTGCCGAGGCCGAGCGTGAAGGTGAGGCCGTGGCCCTCCAGGTCCGCCTTATCGGTCTTCAGCACGACATAGGCCGCCGAATAGTCCGGATCGGGATTCATCGCGTCCGACCCGTCCAGATTGCGCGAGGTCGGAAAGCGGATGTCGCGGACGGTGACGGCGGTGATGCGGGTCATGGTTGTCCTCGGGCACGGAGGCTGGACTCTTCCTTCTCCGTCATGGTCGTGCTTGGCACGACCATCCACGTGTTTGCTTGCGACGCTTTGGCCCTGCCCATCGAACCTCGTGGATGGTCGGACCAAGTCCGACCACGACGGAATTGAGTGCGGCAATGGAGGCGCGCGCCCATCTCACCCCTGCACCAACCTCTGCCTCTGCTCGCCGAGGCCGGCGATGCCGAGGCGCATGACCTGGCCGGGCTTCAGATAGATCGGGCTCGGCTTCTGCCCCAGACCGACGCCCGGCGGCGTGCCGGTGGAGATGATGTCTCCCGGCTGCAGGCTCATGAAATGGCTGAGATACGACACCAGCTTCGGCACGTTGAAGATCATGGTCTTGGTGTTGCCGTTCTGGTAGCGCTTGCCATCCACCTCCAGCCACATGGCGAGGTTGTGCGGGTCCGGCACCTCGTCCTTGGTCACCAGCCATGGGCCGGTCGGCCCGAAGGTGTCGCAGCCCTTGCCCTTGTCCCACTGGCCGCCGCCGCGTTCGAGCTGATACTCGCGCTCCGACACGTCGTTGATGACGCAATAGCCGGCGACGTGGTCCATCACGTGGTTCTCCGGCGCGTATTTCGCCGGCTTGCCGATCACCACCCCCAGCTCGACCTCCCAATCGGTCTTCTCGGCGCCGCGCGGGATCTCGACCTCGTCGTTCGGGCCGCAGACCGCGCTGGTCGCCTTCATGAAGACGATCGGCTCCTTCGGGATCGGCGCGCCGGATTCGGCTGCGTGATCCGCATAGTTGAGGCCGATGCAGATGAACTTGCCGATGCGGCCGACGCATGGCCCGATGCGGAGCTCCCCCGATGCCATCGGCAGTCCATTGGGATCGAGCGCGGCGAGCTTCTTCAGGGAATCCGGCAGAAGCACGTCGCCGGCGATGTCCCGAACGTGCTCGCTGAGGTCCCTGATCTTTCCGCCCTTGTCCAGAAGCCCCGGCTTCTCCCGCCCCTTCGGGCCGTAGCGCAATAATTTCACGTCTGTCTCCTCATTGGGCCGCCACGCCATAGAAGCGCGCCGCCGTTCCACCGAAAATCGCCGCCTGTTCCGCGCCGCCGAGGGCCGCGAGGCACGCCTGGCTCGCCTCCATCCAGCGATCGTAGCCGCCGGCCAGGTTGACCACGGGCCAATCGCTGCCCCACATCAAACGGGCGGGGCCGAAACTCGCCACCAGATGATCGATATAGCCCTTGAGATCGGCGATCTGCCAGTCCGATTTTGCCTCGGCGACGAGGCCGGACAATTTGCAGAACACGCGCTCGTCGCGCGCGATCTCGCGCATCGCCGGCGCCCAGGCGGCGAACCCGTCCTCGCGGATCGACGGCTTCGCGCCATGGTCGATCACGACCGGCAGGTTGGGATACTTGCGCAGGAATTTGTCGAACGGCGCCAAGTGCTGCGGCTTGAGCAGCGCATCGAACCACAGGCGCCTGCGCTGCATCTCGGCGATCGCCGGCTCCAGGGCCGGCCGCAGCATCCAGTCCGGATCGGCAATATCCTGGATCATCGGCCGCAGGCCCACCAGGTGGTCGCGCGCGGACCATCGCCCGATCACCTCCGGCGCGTCCTTCGCCTCCAGATCGGCCCATCCCACAACGCCCTTCACGAAATCGGTGCGCCGCGCGATGTCGAGCATGAACTCGGTCTCGGAAATGGTGGGCGCAGCCTGGACGATGATGGTTGCGTCGATCGCGTGGCGCGTCAGGATCGGGCGCAGGTCGTCCGCGCCGAAGTCGCGGTGGATCAGACCCAGTTCGGGCGTCAGCCATCCATAGTCGCCGCGATCCAGTCGCCAGAAATGCTGGTGCGAGTCGATCCGCATGCGGCGATGCTACAGCACAGGCGCCGACGGCACGGGCGCCTGCGGATCCAGCAGGCCGCTCTCCCGCAGATCGTCCCACAGCGCGGCGGGAATCATGAGGTGAGCCCATTGCCAATGGCTTGCGACTTCCGCCGCGTCGCGCGCGCCGGGAATGGCCGCCGCCACCACCGGGTGCGCAAGCGGGAACTGCAGAGCCACTGCCGGCAGCGGCACGCCGTGCCGTGCGCATGCCGCGTGCAGCGCGGCGGCGCGTTTCGCGATCTCGGGCGGGACCGTGCCGTAATTGTAGGTCGCGCTCGGCTGCCCGACTCGCGCCAGCAGGCCGGAATTGAACGGCCCGCCGATGATGATGGAGATGTTCCGCTTCTGGCAGGCGGGGAAGAGGCGGTCGAGCGGCCCCTGCTCCAGCAGCGTATAGCGGCCAGCCAGCAGGAAGCAGTCGAAGTCACCGTGTTCCATGGCCTGCTCGCACGGCTCGACGTCGTTGACGCCAAGGCCGATGGCCTTGATCTGCCCGGCGGCCCTCAACTCCATCAGCGCCTTGGCGGCGCCCGCCATCGCCTGGCGCATCATCTCCAGCTGCCGATCGCCGTGCCAGTCGCGGCCGACATCGTGGATCAGCGCGATGTCGATGCGGTCGAGGCCGAGGCGCTGCAGCGAATCCTCGATCGAGCGCATGGTGGCGTCATAGGAGTAGTCGAAACTCGCATGGAACGGCATCGGCGTTTGGAAGTCGGTTCCGCCGTTCTGCGTCTGAGCGCCGGGGCGGATCAACCGCCCGACCTTTGTGGACAGCACGTATTGATCCCGCGGCTTCTCGCGCAGCGCATCGCCAAATCGCCGTTCACTCAAGCCATAGCCATAAAACGGCGCGGTATCGAAGTACCGGCAGCCGCTGTTCCAGGCCGTCGCCAGGCTCGCCTGGGCATCGGCCTCCGTGACCGCCGAGAACAGGTTGCCGAGCGGCGCGCCGCCGAAGCCGATTTCGGTGACGCGAAGATCGGTCGACCCGAGACTGCGCACATGGACCTCCTGAGGGGTCATACACTAATATGCCGGTTTTCAGGCCTGCAACGGATTTATCCCTGGATTGTTTCATGACGTGGCGGTGACCGGCGTGTTTTGTCCGAGCATGCCAGCAACGCTGAAGCGCGGGCCGGGTGCGAGAGATCGCCCCGCCCGCCTTCCGTCTGTGGGAGTGGCAATGAAAGCAGTGCGGGTGTGCAGAGGATGGCTTGCTGCGATGCTGGCCGCTCTCGCCCTCGTGGCTGCCGTTCAGCCGGCCGCAGGCCAATCCGCCGTTCCCTCGCCGCAGCAGGCGCCGAATTCCGCGCAATCGCAGTCTCCCCAGGCGTCGCGCGCGGATTTGCAGGAATTGCTCCAGACGCTCCAGGATCCCGCCAAGCGCGACGCGCTCGCCAGGCAGATCGAAACGCTGCTCAATATCCAGCAACAGCAAGCGGCGGCGCCCGCCCCGAAGCGCGGGCTCGGCGCGCGAACGCTCGCGGCCCTGTCGATGAGTTTCCAGCAGGTCAGCCAGTTCATGGAGCAGGTCGGGCGCGGGCTCGGCGATTCCAGCCACCTGCTGTCCTGGCTGGAGATTCAGGGCAGCGACCCGACGCTGCGCGGGATGTGGCTCGACATCGCCACCGACCTCGCGCTCAGCCTCGGCGGCGGCCTCATCGTCGCCTATCTCTTCAGCCTGGGCGCGAGGATGGGCCGGCGGCGCCTTGCGCATCGGGTGGACAGCCGATGGTTCGCGCGAATCCGGTTCGCCGCGGCAGGGCTGATCCTCGAGTTGCTTCCCGTCATTGCGTTCGGCCTGGTGGCGCTCGGCGCGCTGGGCTGGCTCGCCCCGCCGGAGGCCGTGCGTCTTGTGCTCCTGGCGATAGTCAACGCCATGCTGGTCACGATGGCGGGCATGGCGCTGGTCAGCTTCGTGCTGAGCCCGATGGAGCCGCCGTTGCGCCTGGTGCCGCTCAGCGATTCGGCGGCGGCCTACCTCTACGTCTGGGCGCGGCGCCTGATCGTGGTCGCGGTGTGGGGCTATGTGCTGCTGCAGACCGGCCTGCTGCTCGGCATGCCCTACGCGGCCTATTCCGCCGCCGCCAAGCTGCTCGGGTTCATCCTGACTGCGCTCGTCGTTATCCTCGTCCTGCAGAACCGGGAGGCGATGGCGCACTGGATTCGCGGAACGCCCGCCCCCGAGGGTGGGCGCCGCATCGTGCCGGGTCTGGTGCGCAGCCGGCTGGCGGAGATCTGGCACGTTATCGCCATCGCGTACGCTGCCGGCTTCTATCTCGTCTGGGCGATCGAGATCGCCGGCGGCTTCTTCTATCTTGCGCGCGCCACGATTATAACAGTGCTGGTGATCGCGGCGGTAGCCGCAGGCGAGGTCTGGCTGCCGCGGCTGTTCAACCGCTTCTCCGGGCTCGATGCGGCGCTGGTCGCGCGCTATCCGGTGGTGGCGGCACGCGCCAACCGCTACATCCCCGTCCTGCGGCGCATCCTGGTCTATGCCGCACGGATCGCGGCGATCCTCCTCATCCTGGAGGCCTGGCGCGTGAATGTCGGCGGCGCGCTGTTCAGCAGCACCGGGCGCGATTTCCTGGGCCGGATCGCGGACATCGCCATCGTGGTGGTGATCGCGCTGGCGAGCTGGGAGGTGGCGAGCGGGCTGATCACCGCCCATCTCAACCGGCGCGATCCGACCGGGCATGCCCTCATCCGGTCGGCGCGCGTGCGCACGCTGCTGCCGCTCATCCGCAACGCGCTGCTGATCGTCATCAGCGTAATGGCAACCCTCGTCGTCCTGTCGGAGATCGGGATCGACATCGCGCCGCTGCTGGCCGGCGCCGGCGTGGCGGGCCTCGCGATCGGCTTCGGCGCCCAGTCGCTGGTCAAGGACGTGATCGCCGGGGGCTTCTTCATGTTCGAAGGCACCATCAATATCGGCGACGTGGTGGACATCGACGGCAAGGGCGGCCTGGTGGAGGGCATGACGGTCCGGTCGATCCGCCTGCGCGACTACAACGGTGACCTGCGCACGATCAATTTCGGCTCCGTCGGCGTCGTCACCAACATGACCCGTGATTTCTCGTACTACCAGTGCGACGTGAAGGTCGCCTATCGCTACGATGTGGACGAGATCGTAGCGGTGTTGCGCGAGACTGACGAGGAGTTGCGAAGCGATCCCGCCCTGAAGGGCGACATCCTGGCACCGATCGAGATCGCCGGCGTGGAGAGCTTCGCTGACACGACCTTCATGATCCGATCCCGGATCAAGACCCGTCCGATCCGCCAGTGGGACGTCGGCAGGGCGTTCCGGCGCCGGCTTAAGCTCAAGTTCGAGGAGAAGGACATCCAGCTCGCCGTACCGGGCTTGCCGGCCTACGTGGTGGTAACCGAGGGTGTCACCAAGAAGAGCACGATCGCGGCTGCCGTGAGTTCGCGTGACCGCGCGCCGGGCTAGATCCTGCCCGCTACAACTCGACCCAGGTCCCTTTTCGGGTCGAGGCGATGATGGCGTGCAGCACCTTCTCGATCGCGAGCGCGTCCCCGATGGCGGGATAGAGCACGGCCTTGCCCGCAATGCCGTCCAGGAGGTGCGCGGCCTCGATGATCTTGAGATCGTTGAAGCCGATGCCGTGTCCCTTGGCCGGCGAGAAGCGGCCGTAGAACGGATGCTCCGGTCCGATCGGGACCAGCCGATAGCCGTTGGTCGGCGCGTCGGTCGCATCCCTGGTATAGATCTGCAACTCGTTCATCCGCTCGTGGTCGAACAGGATCGATCCCTTGGAGCCGAACACCTCGAAGCCCAGATGCGACTTGCGGCCCCAATGGGCGCGGCTGGTGACCAATGTCCCGATCGCGCCGCCATCGAACTGTATCAGGGCGTGCGCGGTATCCTCGTTCTCCACCGTGCGATGCTCGCCACTGAGCGCCACCTTCACATCGCGCCGCTCGGTGCCGTCGCCGGCCGCCGGTAACGGACGCTTCGGGATCACGATGCGGGTGTCGGCAACCAGCCGCCGCACTGGCCCGATCAGGTCGTGCGCCACGCTGACCAGATGCGAGGCGAGGTCGCCGAGCGCGCCGAGGCCGGCCATGTCCCGGCGGCAGCGCCAGGAATAGGGCGTCTCGGCATCCGCCATGTAGTCCTCGTCGCACACGCCGCGGAAATAGCTGACCTGACCGATCGCGCCGTCCGCAATCAGCTTTTTCGCGAAGGCGATGGCGGGCGAGCGCAGATAGTTGTAGCCGACGAGGCTCTTGCCCTTCGCGCCGCGCGCGGCCGCGGCCATGTCTTCGGCGGCGGCGAGGTCGGCCGCCAGCGGCTTCTCGCAATAGACGTGCTTGCCGGCCCTCAACGCGGCGACGGCGATCTCGTGATGCAGCGCGTTGGGCGTGGTGATCGAGATCAGCTCCACGGCGGGATCGGCCACCAGCTCGTGCCAGGAGCCGACGGCGCGCTTGAAGCCGAAGCGTTGCGCCGCCTTCTGCGCGGCGGGAAAATTCACGTCCGCCACCACCTCGAGCTGCGGGATGAGTGCGGTCTCGAAAATCGTTGGCGCGGACCGGAAGGCCATGGCATGGGCCGCGCCCATGATGCCGGTGCCGACGACACCGATCCCGATCGTTTGCGGCATGAGGTTTCGCTCCGAAGCCGGCGCATCCGGCGCGGCGGCGGATTGTGGAATTTTTCGTTTGTATCAAGCAAGAGGAATTTTTATTCTATTTTGCGGTCTTTCCATCAAAGGGGGCGTGAGCGGGATGCCGAGGCGCAGGAACCCGACAGCGGCAGGCGCGCGCGGCGGCCGGCGCGCCGGTGCGGCCGCGGTCCCGCTCGACGTGGTCGGCCTCAACCGCGCGATCGCGACGCGCTACGCGACCCTGAGCAAGCGCCTCCGGCAGATCGCCGAGTTCGCCCTGAAGCACCCCAACGAGATCGCGATCGAATCCATCGCGGTGATCGCCCAGCACGCCGGCGTGCAGCCCTCCGCCCTCATCCGCTTCGCCAAGGCATTCGGGTTCGAGGGCTTCTCCGACCTGCAGCGCATCTTCCAGCAGCGTCTGCGCGAAAGCCGCCCGAGCTATTCCGAGCGCATTGCGGCCATGCGCGAGGAGCTGAACACTCAGCGCAATCATGGGCCGCAGGCGATCCTGACGCGGTTCGCGGAGGCAAACATCGCCGCGCTCCAGCATCTGTGCGAGGAGACCAAGGCCGGCGACCTTGACCGCGCCGTGCAGATCCTGCGCCGAGCCGAGACCATCCATCTGGTAGCGCAGCGCCGCTCCTTCCCGCTTGCCGCATATCTCTACTACGCCCTCAGCAAGATCGGCCGGCGCGCCCACCTGATCGATGCGATCGGCGGGATGGATGCCGAGCAGCGGCAATTGATGGAGCCGCGCGATGCGCTGGTTGCCGTCACCTACGCCGACTACACGCCGCGCGTGGTGGAAACCGTCGCCTTCGCCGCCCAGCGCAAGGTGCCGGTCGTCGGCATCACCGACCAGCCGCTGAGCCCCCTCACCGCGCAATGCGACGTGGTGTTCTACGTCGAGGACGCCGCGGTGCACGATTTCCGCTCCCTCGGCGCCTCGATGTGCCTCGCGCAAGCACTGGTCGTAGCACTGGGGGCGGCGGGGTAGAAGGTGATGGATGGCCAGAAGACCAGCGCGCTGCACAAGGCAGTGATGAGACACAGTCTGTCCGAGCTCACTCAAGCCATCGCGCAAGGAGAGAAAGTCGACGTCTTGGATCGCGAAGGGCGAACATCGCTGTTCTATGCGGCCCTGGACGGTGATATCGCGATCGTTGCCGAGCTCATTCGACACGGAGCCAATGTCAATGTGCAGGACAGGCACCTCGAGACCCCGCTGCACTTTGCCGCGCGTGAATATCGCCCGGAAGTCGCTGAGCTGCTACTTAGGAATGGAGCGAGTGTGGATATGCAGGATGTCCATGGAAATAGTCCTTTGTGGCGCGCGGTCTTTGACTCGAAAGGCCGTGACGGAGTGATCAAGGTGCTTCTCTCCGCCGGTGCAAGGAAAAGCATGAGGAACAAGCATGGTGTCTCACCGGAAAGTCTCGCGAAGTCCATCGCGAACCACGACGTGAGTATCTTTCTCGAAGCCAAATCGGATGCACCGTAGCCGTCTCGGGCGATAGCGAAGCGGTACGGTGTGGATACCAAGGCTAAGCCGTGGCGTAGCGAACGCCACTACACACACCCGTCACCCCGGCCTTGAGCCGGGGTCCATTCATCCGGCGCACGAACGGTTGCAAGATGGATCCCGGCTCAAGGCCGGGATGACGGGTGGAGAAGAACGTGCTCTACGAGAAAAGGCAGCATGTGCTATCCGACCTTCACGCTCTGTGCCGTCCTCACCGACTTTTCCGCAGCGTCGGCCAGCAGCAGCGCCTTCAATCCGTCCTCGCCGGTGGGCGCCAACGGCTTGCCTTCGGTGACGCCGGCGACGAAGGTGTCCATCTCGGCGCGGTACGCCGCGGCGTAGCGCTCGAGAAAGAAGTGCAGCGCAGGGTCGGAGGCGAAGCCGTCGGCATCCGCCTTCTCCACCGTGGTCGCATGCTGGTTGTGGGCGCGCAGCAGGCCGCCGCTGCCGTGCACCTCGATGCGTTGGTCGTAGCCGTAGGTGGCGCGGCGCGAGTTGGAGATCTGCGCCAGGCGTCCGCTCCTGGTCTTCAGCGTCACAACGGCGGTGTCGATGTCGCCGGCCTGCCCGATGGCGGGATCGACCAGGCATGCGGCCATGGCCGAGACCTCCACCGGCTCCTCGCCCAGCAGGAAGCGCGCCATGTCGAGGTCGTGGATCATCATGTCCCGGAACAGGCCGCCGGAACGCGCGATGTAGGAGACAGGCGGCGGCGCGGGATCGCGCGAGAGGATGGTGACGATCTCCGGCTTGCCGATCTCCCCGGCCGCGAGGCGCTTGTGCAGCGCTGCGAAGCTGGGGTCGAAGCGGCGGTTGAAGCCGATCATCAGCTTGGCCTGCGTGTCCGCCACCACCTTAAGGCAGGCGCGCACGCGCTCGGCGGAGAGGTCCACTGGCTTTTCGCAGAAGATTGCTTTGCCCGCGTTCGCCGCCTGCTCGATCAAATCGGCATGCGTGTCGGTCGGCGTGCAGATGAGGATTGCATCGATGCTCCTGTCCGCAATGATCGCGGAGGTGCTGTTTGCGACGCTCGCGCCGGTTTCGGCGGCGATGGCGTTCGCCGCTTTTGCATCGACGTCGGTGACGGCGGCAAGCGCCGCCGATCTGTGCGCTGCGGCGGAGCGCGCATGAATCTGGCCGATCCGGCCGGCGCCCAGGAGCCCGATGCGCATTGACCATTCTCCCTCTGAAAATACATTCATTCCGCAATTGACAGAAAATAGAATGTTTGTTTCATTGGGGCAAGCGCGAACGTCAGGCAGCGGAAAGCAGTATGGCCCAGGACCTTGACGTCATCACCATCGGCCGCTCCTCGGTCGACCTCTATGGCCAGCAGATTGGCGGACGGCTGGAGGACATGGGCACCTTCGCCAAATCGGTCGGCGGCTGCCCCTCCAACATCGCGATCGGCGCGGCGCGGCTCGGGCTCAAGTCGGCGCTGCTGACGCGCGTGGGCGATGAGCAAATGGGCCGCTTCATCCGCGAGCAGATGGCGCGCGAAGGCGTATCGGTTGACGTTATCAAGACCGACCCCAAGCGGCTGACCGCTCTCGTCATCCTGGGCGTGCGGGATTCGGACAGCTTTCCCCTGATCTTCTATCGCACCGATTGCGCGGACATGGCGCTGGATGAGAGCGATGTCGATCCGGCCTTCTTCGGCCGGGCGCGCGCGATCGTCGTGACCGGCACGCACTTCTCCACGCCGACCACGGCGGCGGCGCAGCGCAAGGCCATGAAGATCGCGCGCGAGAACGGCGCGAAGATCGTGTTCGATATCGACTACCGGCCGAACCTCTGGGGCCTCGCGGGGCACGGCGCGGGCGACGCGCGCTACATCGCCTCCGATCGCGTCTCGCAGCATCTCCAACCGATCCTGCCCGAGTGCGACCTGATCGTCGGCACCGAGGAGGAGGTGAAGATCGCCGGCGGCGCGGACGATGTCCTGACGTCCCTGCGCAATATTCGCGCCGGTAGCAAGGCGATCATCGTGCTGAAGCGTGGGCCGAGGGGCTGCACGGTGTTCCCCGGCGCGATCCCGGACGTGATCGACAGGGGCATCGTCGGCATGGGCTTCCCGATCGAGATCTACAACGTACTGGGCGCCGGCGATGCCTTCATGGCGGGCTTCCTGCGCGGCTGGCTGAAGGGCGAGGCGCTGAACACCTGCGCCACCTGGGCCAATGCCTGCGGCGCATTCGCGGTGTCGCGCCTGCTCTGCTCGCCGGAGATCCCGACCTGGGACGAGCTGCAATATTTCCTCGCCAACGGCAGCCCGCATCGCGCGCTGCGCCGCGATGCCGACCTCAACCATATCCACTGGGCGACCACGCGGCGCGGCCATTGGCCGACGCTGATGGCGCTCGCCATCGATCATCGCGCGCAACTGGAGGAACTGGCGGACAAGGCGGGCGCGCCGCGCTCACGCATCACGGATTTCAAGGCTCTGGCGGTGGCCGCCGCGACCAAGGTGGCAGAGGGGCAGCCGGGATTCGGCATGCTGCTGGACGGCACCTATGGCCGCGAGGCTTTGTTCCGCGCCGCCGACCGCGAACTGTGGATCGCGCGGCCGGTGGAGCAACCGGGTTCGCGCCCGCTCCGATTCGAGACTGCGGATCTCGGGTCGCATCTCGTGGAATGGCCCGCGACCCACGTCATCAAGTGCCTGTGCTTCTATCACCCGGACGACCCGGAGGCGCTGCGCACGGAGCAGGAAGAGCGGCTCCGCACCCTGTACGACGCGGCCCGCACGGGGGGTCGGGAACTGCTGGTCGAGATCATTGCCGGCAAGCACGGGCCGATCGGCGAGGAGACGGTCGCGACGGTGCTGCGCCGGCTATACGACCTCGGCATCAGGCCGGACTGGTGGAAGCTGGAGCCGCAGGCGACGCGCACCGCCTGGCGGCATATCGGCGACGAGATCCGCGCGCGCGATCCCTATTGCCGCGGCGTCGTGCTGCTGGGGCTGGAGGCAAGCGAAGATACGCTGGAGCAAGCGTTCCGGACGGCCGCGAGCGAACCGATCGTGAAGGGCTTCGCGGTCGGGCGCACAATCTTCATGGAGGCTGCCGATGCCTGGATGCGCGGCGCGATCGACGATGCCGCCGCGGCCGCCGAGATGGCCCAGCGCTTTTCCCGGCTCGCGGATGCGTGGCGGAAAGCCAGGCGCGCGAATGCGGTAGCGGGTTGAGAGCTGCAAGCGATGTCCGATCCAATCGCACAATGTCGACGTACGCACAGAAATCCCCTCCCCCGAGGCGGGGGAGGGTTAGGGTGGGGGCGAGGGCGGTTCCGCTCGCCTCACCTTTCGCTGGATAGAGCAACCCCCACCTCGACCCTCCCCCAGCTTGGGGGAGGGAGCTATTGTGTGGGACAAGACAACAAGAAGAGACCAGGAGCCACTTCATGAAAACCGTTCGCCTGACCATGGCGCAGGCTGTGGTGCGCTATCTGGCCAATCAGCGCGGGATGCGCGACGGCGAGGAGCTGCCGCTCTTCGCCGGAATGTGGGCGATCTTCGGGCATGGCAATGTCGCGGGGTTGGGCGAGGCGCTCTATCACGCGCGGGATACGTTGCCGACCTATCGCGCGCACAACGAGCAGGCGATGGCCCATGCGGCGATTGCCTTCGCCAAGGCGGCGCGGCGGCGGCAGATGATGGCCTGCACCACCTCGATCGGCCCCGGCGCCACCAACATGGTGACGGCGGCGGCGGTGGCGCATGTCGACCGCCTGCCCGTCCTGCTGCTGCCCGGCGACATCTTCGCCAACCGGCGGCCCGACCCGGTGCTCCAGCAGGTCGAGGACTTCGGCGACGGGACCGTTTCCGCCAACGATTGCTTCCGGCCGGTGTCGCGCTATTTCGACCGCATCACGCGGCCGGAGCAGATCCTGACCGCCCTGCCCCGCGCGCTGCACGTGCTGACCGATCCGGCGGAATGCGGGCCGGTGACACTCGGCATGTGCCAGGACGCGCAGACCGAGGCCTACGACTATGCCGAGGCCTTCTTCGAGCCGCATATATGGGCGCCGCGCCGGATCGAGCCGGATCGTGATGAGCTGGCCCACGCCGTGTCGCACCTCAAGCGCGCCAAGAAGCCGCTCATCGTGGCGGGCGGCGGCGTGCTCTACTCCGAGGCGGAGAAGGCGCTGGCGGATTTCGCCGAGAAACGCGGCATCCCGGTCGCCGAGACGCAAGCCGGCAAGTCGGCGCTCTCCATCCGGCACAAGCAGAACATGGGCTCGGTCGGCGTGACCGGCTCGAGCGCCGCCAACGCGCTGGCACAGGACGCGGACCTGGTGCTCGCCATCGGTACGAGGCTGCAGGACTTCACCACCGGCTCGCGCGCCCTGTTCCGCAATCCGGAGCGCAAGATAGTCAACCTGAATGCTCAGGCCTTCGACGCCGGCAAGCATGGCGGAATTCCGCTGATCGCCGACGCGCGCGCCGGCATCGCCGCGCTGGACAAGTCGCTCGGCGAGTGGTCCGCTCCGGGCGCGTGGCAGAAGCAGGCGGCATCGCTGCGCAAGGCCTGGGCGGCGGAGCACGCGGCGGCCACGGCCGCGCCAAATCGCGGCCTGCCGTCCGACGGACAGGTGATTGGCGCGGTGCAGCGGGCGGGCAAGCCGAGCGACATCGTGGTCTGCGCCTCCGGCGGTTTGCCGGGTGAGCTGCACAAATTGTGGCAGTCCGGCGCGCCGGGCGGCTATCACCTGGAATACGGCTATTCCTGCATGGGCTACGAGATCGCCGGCGGGCTCGGCGTCAAGATGGCAAGGCCGGAGTGCGAGGTCGTGGTGATGGTCGGCGACGGCTCGTACCTGATGATGAATTCGGAGATCGCCACCTCTGTCATGATGGGGCACAAGCTGATCATCGTGCTCCTCGACAATCGCGGCTTCGGCTGCATCAATCGGCTGCAGCGCGCGACCGGCGGCGAGAGCTTCAACAACCTGCTAAAGCACGCCCGGCACGAGACGCTGCCGGAGATCGACTTCGCGGCCCATGCCCGCAGCATGGGCGCTGTGGCGGAAAAGGCCGCAAACACATCCGAGCTGGAAGTGGCCATGAGTCGCGCTCGCAAGGCCGACCGCACCAGTGTCATCGTGATCGAGACCGATCCCTACAAGACCACCGAGGCCGGTGGCTTCTGGTGGGATGTCGCGGTGCCGGAAGTGTCGCAGCGCCCGAATGTGCGCGCGGCCCGCAAGGCTTATGAGAAATCCACCACATTGCAGCGCGTTGGAGAATAGGGAAGATGAGTGTGCGTTTCGGCGTCAATCCGATTGGCTGGTCGAATGACGATCTGCGCGAACTCGGCGGCGGGACGCCGCTCGAGACCTGCCTCAAGGAAGCCAAGCAGGCCGGCTACGAGGGGATCGAGTTGGGCCACAAGTTCCCGCGCGAGGCCAAGGCGCTGCAGGCCGTGCTGTCGGCGCATGGGCTCGGCCTCGTCTCCGGCTGGTATTCCTCCGCGCTGCTGGTGCGCGATGCCAAGGAAGAGCAGAAGCATCTACGTCCGCATCTGGATCTGTTGAAGGCACTCGGCTCCAACGTCCTGATCTTCGCGGAAACGTCGAATGCCATCCACGGCGATCGCGGCAGGAAGCTGAGCCAGCGGCCGATGTTGAAGGCGACCGACTGGCGCGAGTTCGGGCAACGCGTGACAGAAGTCGCGGAGGCGGTCGCGAAGGAAGGAGTCGCGCTCGCCTACCATCACCACATGGGCACGGTGGTGCAGAGCGGCGAGGACATCGACGCCTTCATGGAATCGACCGGCGATGCGGTGAAGCTGCTGCTGGACACGGGCCATGCCACCTTCGGCGGCGCCGATCCGGTGGCGCTGGCGAAGAAGTACCGCACCCGCATCGCGCACGTGCATTGCAAGGACGTGCGGCGCGAGGTGCTGGCCGAAGCCCGCTCCAAGGACTGGAGCTTCCTCGATGCGGTGGTGGAGGGCTGCTTCACCGTGCCGGGCGACGGCATGGTGGATTTCCCGGCGGTGCTCGCCGCCCTGCCCGGCTACTCCGGCTGGCTGGTGGTCGAGGCCGAGCAGGATCCCGAGAAGGCCAATCCGCTGAGGTATGCCACGATGGGCTGCGCGAACTTGAAGCGCTACGCCAAGGACGCCGGATTGGCGTAAGGAGAATTGCGATGGCGAACCTGCTGGTCAAGGGAAAGAAACCGGGCGCGGACGGCCTCGCGCTGTCGGTCACGCCGGAAAGCGCGGGCTGGAAATATGTCGGCTTCCAGGTCTATCGCCGCGCGGCCGGCCAGGAACTCGACTGGAAGATTGCCGGCCGAGAGAGCTGCCTGGTCCTGCTAAGCGGCAACGCGACCGCGAGCATCGACGGCAAGCCGCCGGCCGCGATCGGCGGGCGTAAGAGCGTGTTCGAAGGGCCGGGCTGGTCGGTCTATCTGCCAGCGGACGCGCGCTGCGTGCTGAAGGCGGCGACGGACATCGAGGTTGGCGTGTGCACGGCGCCCGGCGGACAGAGGTTCCCCGCGCGCATCATTGCGCCGGACGATGTCGGCTTCGAGGAGCGAGGCAAAGGCACGAACCGGCGCCTGGTCTACAATATCCTGCCGGACAGCGCGGCGGCGGAGAGCCTGCTGGTGGTGGAAGTGGTGACGCCGGGCGGCAACTGGTCGTCCTACCCGCCACACAAGCACGACCGCGACGCCCTGCCGGAGGAGAGCTTCCTGGAGGAGACCTACTACCACCGCCTCAATCCGCCCCAGGGTTTCGCGTTCCAGCGCGTCTATACCGACGACCGCTCGATCGACCAGACCATGGCCGTGGAGGACGGCGACTGCGTGATGGTGCCGCGCGGCTATCACCCCGTGGGTGCGCCGCACGGCTATGACCTCTACTACCTGAACGTGATGGCGGGGCCGAACCGCAAGTGGGTGTTCAAGAACGACCCGGCACACGAGTGGATCGTGAAGGCAGGATAGTATCGACTTCTACTCGCGCGTGGCCAGCCCGCACCAGCGCATGCCCGGCGGCAACATTCTGATTTCCAGCAATTTCCAAGGCCGTGTCATTGAACTCGCGCCGAACGGAGACATGGCGCTTTAGCTCTATTCCCTTCTGGCCGACGACCGATGCTTGTGATCGCATCGCAGGCCGCATTCCCGCCAGAACAGGCGCCACTTTTCCGCGGCGAATCTATGACATTTCGGGGACAACCGGTTTCAATTTACCGCTGCAATTGACATGCGGTTTTTTTTCTGACCTCGTTTTTCCGGGGTCACCGGCCTTGCACTGGGGTTGTCCGAAGGGGCGGACGGACCCCGAAGGGGAGTGCTCGTGCGCTGGATGGCGCTTCAATCGAGTCCTTCGCCCTCGCTGCCTGAGCGCCTGCTCTGGAAGAGCGTTCCGCTCTGGCTGGTTTTGGCGATGGCGCTGTTCTCCCTCTTGGCGACGGTTTCCTTCGGATGGCTCGCGATGCGCTCCGCGATGAGTCACGATGAGCGCCCCCTGGCGCGAGCCGCAGTGGAAGTCGCGTCCTTTCCGACCACGGCCAAGGCGGTCTTCCAAGAGGTTGCGAGGATCCTGTCCGGGAAGCCGGATTACGCGCGCGCCCAGGCGCACCCGCCGGACCGGTTGTCGTCCGGGTTTCAGCCGGTCCAATCGACGGTCGAGGGCGTCGGCGCAGGCCTGATCATGCGGCGCGGGCCGGGTGCTCTGGCCCGGGGCTGGCGCATCATTGTGGGCGCGTTCAAGGCTGGCCGATCGGTCCAGCACGTCGCGCTGATGCTTTCGCCCGACCTCAGGATCGTTCACCACTGGCCCCTGCTGGAGGATGGCGTGGAGGACGGGGAGGCCGACCCCACGCGCAAACTGACGCACGGTTTCAGCGTGCTGACGGACGGCTCCGTGATCTACGCCTTCGAGGCCGGCAAGTCGCTGCACAAGAAGGACTGGTGCGGCCACACCATCTGGGCCGCCGCCGGCAGATATCACCATAGCGTGACCGTGGACGACACGGAAACGACGGTATGGGCGCTCCGCCATGACCACGGCGGGGAGTACTCGGAAAGCGAGAAGATCGTCCAGCTGGCGGTCGAAGACGGGAAGATCGTCAAAGAGATCTCGATTGCCGACATCATAGCCGCCAATCCGGACATCGATATCCTGGAGGTACGGCGGGATCATCAGGAAGATGTCCGCGAAAATGCGCGAGGGCTTCCTGGTCCATGGCTGAGCGACCCCTTCCATCTGAACGATGTCGATCCGTTGCCTCGCAACCTTGCCGACGCCTTCCCGCAATTTGCCCCTGGCGACCTGCTGGTGAGCGTCCGGAACCTCAACCTGCTGTTCGTCGTCGATCCCCGTACGCTGGCGGTCAAGTGGTGGCGCGCGGGCGCGACCATCCGGCAGCACGACCCCGACTGGATGGCCGACGGGCGGATATCGGCCTACGACAACCGGATGACGCGCGGCTACAGCGAGATCGTCGAGATCGATCCGGCCACGCTGACCAAGACCGTGCCCGTCGACGGGCGCAATTTCGACTTCTATTCGCGTGCCAGGGGCGAGGTCGAGGCGATGCCAGGCGGCGGCTGGCTGATCGCAAGCCCGGGGCAGGGCCGCGCTATCGAATTGTCGCCGGACGGAAAAGTCGCACTCGAGTTCTATGACGTCCTGGACGAGAAGGCACGAGCCTTCGGTGTCATCTCCCAAGCCGTCTTCCTGCCTGAAGGGTCGATTGACATAGGAGCGTTCCAATGCCGCGGATTCTGACAGTGGCTGTGAGTCTGCTTTTTGTCGCCGGGCCGGCGCAGGCCTATATCGGGCCCGGCGTCGGCGCCGGTCTGATCGCAACGGTGATGGGGATATTGACCGCCATCGTCTTGGCCGTCATCGCGATCGTCTGGTACCCGATCAAGCGGCTGCTCGGGAAGAGCGCGCCTTCTTCGAAGGTGGTCAAGTCAGCCAACGACGTGCGGGAACCATGAGGTTCGCGCTGCTCCTTGCCGTCGCGATTGCGGTGACGGAGTGTGCATCGCGCCTTCCGCTGCTGGCGATATCAAGGCGCTTCATGAGCATATATCCGCGCGCGCTTCGGACATTCCGCAACGTCAAAGCGTCCGACCACTGGAAGGAGGTGGCGCTGCTGAAGCTCGCCAGACTGTCGCTCATCTTGTCTGGCTGCGCCGCAGGCGCGATCTTCGGCATCGTCGCCTTGTTCGTCGGCGGCGTCTACCTGTTGGATCTGGTATCCCCCTCGCTCTGGGAACTTGCCATGAGCGTCGAGGGCATCAGCATCGCCTCAGCGGCCGCCATGCTGTACCTTGCGATGAGGCCTCATGCAAGGTCACTCCTACAACGCCGCTGAACGGATCCTGCACTACCTCGCGCTGGCATCGAAGCCGGTCGCGGAATTCAGCTTCGACCTGAACGCCGTTCTGTCGCCCCGCGAACACCGGCCCAAGGCCGACGATCGGCACGTGTTCGTGTCCGGCCTGGCGCGGGCCGGAACGACGATCATCATGCGCCGGCTGCACGAGACGGGCGCCTTCCGATCGCTGACCTATCGGGACATGCCATTCGTCTTGTGCCCCAGCCTGTGGCAGCGCATTTCATCCACCGCACGGAAGGATGCGCATGCGACCGAGCGGGCACATGGCGACAGGCTGACGGTCGATTTCGACACTCCAGAAGCTCTTGATGAGGTTTTCTGGCGAGTATTCGCGGGCGCGCTCTACATCAAGAACGATCACCTCTGCATCCACGCGGCCGATTCCGACCTCATCGAGAAGTTCCGCAATTATATCCGTTACATCCTGGACGCCCAGGACCCCGCCGACCGGCGGTCGCGCTATCTTTCGAAGAACAACAACAACATCCTGAGGCTGGGTGCGATCCGGACCGCGTTCCCCAGGGCGACCATCGTGATTCCGTTCCGGGACCCGATCCAGCACGCGAACTCCCTGCTCGAGCAACATGTCCGATTCTCCCGCCTTCAGCGCGACGACCGGTTCATCAGGTCCTACATGGTCTGGCTGGCTCACCACGAGTTCGGTCTGGCGCACAAGCCATTCCGGCTCGATCACCGGAGCCCGTCCGAAGCATCGCCGCACGAAGCGACCGGCATCAACTACTGGCTCGAGCGGTGGCTTGAAGCGTACACCTGGCTGCTCGCAAACCGGCCCGAGACCAGCGTCCTGGTCTGCTACGAGGATCTCTGCAGCGACCCTGCGGTCTGGGATCGAATGGTCGAGCGGCTCGAGCTGGAAGTCCACGATGCGGCATCGATGACTGCGCTGGTGCGCGCCGGCGACAAGGATGTCCCGGGCGTTGATGCCAACCTCGCAGCCGCGTCTGGCGCACTCTACGACCAGTTGCGCCATCGTTCCGAACTCTCGCTCTGATGTCAGGCGCACCTGCGGCCGACGTGCGGATTCCGGCTCGCGCCGCGGTTTGCTCGAATGGCGGGAAGAAGGATGGTCGTTTCTACAACACCGTCATGGTCGTGCTCGGCACGACCATCCACGAGTTTGCTTCGATGGCCTCAGTCGCGCCTATAGAAACTCGTGGTTGGTCGGACCAAGTCCGACCATGACGAAACAGGATGGGGCTTCAGCCTTTCTTCTCGTTCCACGTCTCCAGAATATCCACCATCGCCGGCACGTAGTCTTCGCCGCGGCCCATGTTGGCGGCCATGGCGTAGGCCTGGTGGATGGCCTGCGCCACCGGCGTGGCAGCCTGCAGGCTTTCGCACATGTGGACGAAATAGCGCACGTCCTTGGTGGCGTTGGCGATCGCGAAGCGGAGCTGGGTGTTGTCGTTCTCGATCGCATAGGCGGCGAGGCGCTGGAACATCACGGAATTGGCGCCGCCGCCGCTGACGATCTCGCGCAGGGCCTTGAGGTCGATGCCGCCCTTCTTCGCCGCCAGCAGCGCCTCCGCCGTCACCATGCCGTAGCCGAGGCTCAGCATGTTGTTGACCAGCTTCACCTTGTGCCCCGCACCGACATCGCCGCAATGCACGATGAGGTCGGCGAAACAGTCGAGCACCGGGCGGATATCCGCCAGGGTCGCGGGATCGCCGCCGGTCATCAGGCCGAGCTTGCCGGCCTCCGCTTCTTTCGGCGTGCGGGTCATCGGCGTGTCTACGAAGCGGCCGCCCTTCCCTTTGATGGCGGCAGCGATCTTCAGGGTGGAGTCCGGCATGGCGGTGGTGCAGTCGGCCATGATCGTGCGCGGATGCACGCCGGCGAGGATGCCGTCCTCGCGGAACACGATATCCTCGAGCTGCGTGGAATTGGCGACCACGGTGAGGACGAGGTCGCTGCCGGCGGCAATGTCGCGCGGACTCTTCAGCTCCTTTGCGCCCTTGGCGACCAGGTCTTCGACCGGGCCGCGGTTGCGGTGCGCGAGCACCGAGAGCGCAAAACCCTTGGCAAGGATGTTCTTGCCGACGCCATGGCCCATGAGGCCGACGCCGATCAACCCGATGCGTTCCGGTTTCGCCATGTCGCACCTCCTGAATTGGTCAGGCGGCGGTCCAGCCGCCGTCGATGATGAATTCCTGGCCGGTCACGAAGCCGGATTCGTCGGACGCGAGATAGAGCGCCAGCGCCGCGACCTCGTCCGCGCTGCCGAGCCGGCCCATCGGCTGGCGCGCGATGAAGGCCTTGCGCGCCTCCGCTTCGTTGCCCAGCGCCTTGATCCGCTCGCCCAGCGAGGGCGTCTCGACCGTGCCGGGACAGATCGCGTTGCACCGGATGCCCTTGGTCACGTACTCGACCGCGACCGATTTCGTAAGGCCGATCAGCCCGGCCTTGGTCACGCCATAGATGAAGCGGTTGGGCACGCCGATGATGGAGGACGCGATCGAGGCGATGTTGACGATGGTGCCGCGCTTGCGCTCCAGCATGCCCGGAAGGAAGGCCCGGATCATGCGATAAGCCGCGCGCACGTTGAGGTTGGTGGAGAACTCGAAATCCTTCTCCTCGCACTCCAGGATGGAGCCGTGATGGACATGGCCGGCGCAGTTCACCAGCACGTCGATCGCGCCGACCTCCTTTTCGGCGGCGAGGATGGCGGCGGGGTCCAGAACGTCCAGGCGACGCGTAGCGAGGTTCGGCACCTTGAGCGTCGCCAGCATCTCCATGTTGATGTCGGTCGCGATGACCGCCGCATCCTCGGCGGCGAACCTTTCGGCGATCGCGCGCCCGATGCCCTGCGCCGCCGCCGTGATCAACACCCGCTTGCCGTCCAGCCGCCCGCTCATTGTGCTCCCGATCCCCTTGCCAGCAATCCGCGCTCAGCGAGATTTGCCATCAGCGCGCCCGCCCCGAAGGTCCAGGGCGTGATGTCGCCGCAGGGCTTCACCCGGTTGACCAGCGCGCCCAGTTGGGGGGTCGCGATTGTCACGATGTCGCCGACCTTGTGGGTGAAACCCTCGCCCTTCGCGTCGCGGTCCCTGATCGGCGCGAACATGGTGCCGCAGAACAGCATAAAGCCGTCGGGATACTGATGGGTCTCGCCGATGGTCTGCGCAGCGAGGTCGGTCACGTCGCGGCTGATCTCAGCCATCGAGGAAGAATCCTCGAGCACGAACTGGTCCGGCCCGTCCACCCGTACCGTGACCACCAAGCCGCGCAGGTCATCCAGGGTGAACGTGTCGTCAAGCAGGCGAACGAAGGGGCCGAGGGCGCACGAGGCATTGT
This sequence comes from Dongiaceae bacterium, assembly GCA_035699005.1. Lineage (GTDB taxonomy): Bacteria > Pseudomonadota > Alphaproteobacteria > Dongiales > Dongiaceae > Dongia_A. Next base: position 17,684 of record DASSBF010000171.1, on the reverse strand, counting down.
TGTCCTTGGCGCGCCCGAGCAGAAGGGCGCTGCGCCCCTCGAAATCCCGCAGATTCACATCGTTGCCGAGCGTCGCTCCGACGATGGTTCCGCCCGCGTTGACGGCCAGCACGACCTCCGGCTCCGGGTTGTTCCAGCGGGAGTCCGGATGGATTCCGATGTCGGCCCCGGTGCCGACGGCGGACATCGGCTGCGCCTTGGTGAAGACCTCGGCATAGGGGCCGATTCCGACCTCGAGATATTGCGACCACAAGCCGCGCAGGGTCAGGGCGTGCTTCAGGCGCTCGGCCTCGAAGGAGCCCGGCTTCACGCTCGCGAGGTCGCCGCCGATCTCCTCGTTGATCGAGGCGCGGATATCCTCCGCCAGCTTGGGGTTGCCCTTGGCTCGCTCCTCGATCACGCGCTCCAGCATGGAGAGCACGAAGGTGACGCCGCATGCCTTCAGCGCCTGCAGGTCGGCCGGCGCCAGCAAGTGCGGCTTGTCCGGCGTGCGCCGATCGGACGGCGAGTTGGCGACGCACTCCGCCAGGCCGCAGACCCGTTTCGCGTTCCGGCCGGCAAGGTGCGCCGCCTCGGTCGAGTTCGGCTCGTTCAGCAGCGCCGAGAGCGTCGGATAGTGAGACGTCACATCGTAGAGACCGTCGCCCTTGACCAGCACAACACTGGGGCCGGCCGGGTTGCCCGGCACCCAGGCGCGCCCGACCAGGGTTCCGGCGGTGCCGTCGTGCGGCAGCGTGTCTTTGAGAGTGAGCTTGAGTTCCATGATCTACATCGTCGTGCCGATCTGCCGGCGCGTGAATTCGGTGTTGGCGGCAAGCTTCACGGGGTCTGCGCCCCCGTGGTATTCACATAGACAGCATAGAGCGACGTGGTCGCCGTGATAAACAGGCGATTGCGCCGCTTGCCGCCAAAGGTGACGTTGGCGACGATCTCCGGCACGTTGATCCGGCCCAGCAGCGTGCCGTCTGGCGCGTAGCATTCCACGCCCACATTGGTGCTGGTCCACAGGTTGCCCTGCACGTCGAGCCGGAAGCCATCGGGGATTCCGGTCTGGATGTCGCAGAACACGCGGCTGTTGCGCAGGCGGTTGCCGTCGACCATGTCGAAGGCGCGGATGTGGTGTGGCGCGTCGGAATCGTGGGAGGCGGCGGAATCGGCGATGTAAAGGATCTTCTCGTCGGGCGAGAAGGCGAGGCCGTTCGGCTTCACGAAATCCTCGACCACGGTCGCGATCTCAGCCGTCGCGGGGTCGACGCGATAGACGTAGCAGCCGCCCTGCTCCTGCTCCGACCGGCTGCCCTCGAACTCGGTCAGGATGCCGTAGCTGGGGTCGGTGAACCAGATCGTGCCGTCCGACTTCACCACGACGTCGTTCGGCGAGTTGAGCCGCTTGTTCTTGTACTTGTCGGCGATCACCGTGATGGAGCCGTCGGCCTCGGTCCGCGTCACCCGCCGGGTCAGATGTTCGCAGGTCACCAGCCGCCCCTGGCGGTCGCGCGTATTGCCGTTGCTGTTGTTGGAGTCCGCACGATAGACGCTGACGCCGGTTTCGGGCGTCCACCGCAGCATGCGGTTGTTCGGGATGTCGCTCCACAGCAGGTAGCCGCCGTCGCCGAACCAGACCGGCCCTTCCGCCCACACGCATCCGTCCGCCAGCTTGTCCAGCTGCGCGATCCCGATCATGAGCGAGCGGAAGCGCTCATCGAAGATCTCGTAGAGGCCGTCATTTGCGGGCATGTGCTCGTTCCCCTTCAAAGGCGACGCGATCACCCCTTCCCCCCTTGTGGGGGAAGGGGAGCTCTATTTGGAGAGCAGGTGCCATTGCGATACTGCTCAATGCGATTCGCGTGGAACGCCCGCGCCGCGGTTGCCGACCAGGAAGTCGAGGTCGGCGCCCTTGTCGGCCTGCAGCACGTGATCGACATAGAGCCGCTGGTAGCCGCTGTCGAACGACGATTTGGGCGCCTGCCATTGCTTGCGGCGCTGCGCCAGCTCGGCGTCGGTGACCTCGAGGTGCAGCTTCCGCCCCGCCACGTCGAGCTGGATCATGTCGCCGTCCTTCACCAGCGCCAGCGGCCCGCCCGCCGCCGCCTCGGGCGAAGTGTGCAACACGACAGTGCCGTAAGCAGTGCCGCTCATGCGCGCGTCGGAGATGCGCACCATGTCGGTGATGCCCTTCTTCAGCACCTTGGGCGGCAGGCCCATGTTGCCGACCTCCGCCATGCCGGGATAGCCCTTCGGCCCGCAGTTCTTCAGCACCATCACGCAGGTCTCGTCGATGTCGAGCTCGGGATCGGCGATCTTCTTCTTGTAGTCGTCGATGCTCTCGAACACGACGGCGCGGCCGCGATGCTGCATCAGGGCCGGCGTCGCCGCGGAGGGCTTCAGGATCGCGCCATCGGGCGCCAGGTTGCCGCGCAGCACCGCGATGCCGCCATGGGCGGTCAGCGGCTTGTCGAAGGAGCGGATGACCTCCGGATTGTAGTTCTTCGCATCCTTCACGTTATCCCAGATGGTCTTGCCGTTGATCGTGACCGCGTCCTTGTTCAGCAGCCCGCGCTCGCCCAGCGCTTTCAGGACGACCGGCAGGCCGCCGGCATAGCAGAAATCCTCCATCAGGAAGCGGCCGGACGGCATCAGGTCGACAATGGTCGGCACCTCCCTGCCCCACTGGTCCCAGTCGTCCAGCGACAGCTCGATGTCGAGGCGGCCGGCGACCGCCAGCAGATGCACGACCGCGTTGGTCGAGCCGCCGATCGCGCCGTTGGTGCGGATCGCGTTCTGGAACGCCTCGCGCGTCAGCACCTTGGAAATACGCAGATCCTCCTTCACGATCCCGACCGCGCGGTTGCCGACCAGGTGGGCGAGGCGCTTGCGCCGCGAATCCACCGCCGGATAGGCCGCGTTCTCCGGCAGGCCGATGCCGAGGCTCTCCACCATGCTTGCCATCGTTGACGCGGTGCCCATGGTCATGCAGTGGCCGGGCGAGCGCGACATGCCGGATTCCGCGCTCATGAAATCGGCCAGCGTCATCTCGCCCGCCTTCACCGCCTCGCTGAACTGCCAGACCGAGGTGCCGGAGCCGACATCGCAGCCCCGGAACTTGCCGTTCAGCATCGGCCCGCCCGAGAGCGCGATGGTCGGCAGGTCGCAGCTCGCCGCGCCCATCAGCAGCGCCGGCGTGGTCTTGTCGCAGCCGACCAGCAGCACCACGCCGTCGATCGGGTTGGCACGGATCGATTCCTCGACCTCCATGCTGGCAAGGTTGCGGAACAGCATGGCGGTCGGGCGCAGCGTGGTTTCGCCGAGCGACATGGCCGGGAACTCGACCGGGAAGCCGCCGGCCTCGTAGACGCCGCGCTTCACGACCTCCGCCAACTCCTTGAAATGAGCATTGCAAGGGTTGAGGTCGGACCAGGTGTTGCAGATGCCGATGACGGGGCGCCCGTCGAACATCTGGTCCGGATGGCCCTGGTTCTTGATCCAGCTCCGGTGCATGAAGGCGTCCTTGTTGGCGCCGCCATACCAGGAGCGGGAGCGCAGCTGCCTTTTGTTGTCCGATCCGTCAGCCATCGTCGTACTCCTACCTACCTGTTTGCCCGCCGCAGCCGCCGGGTGGAGGCGGCGCGCACGGCGCGCCTGCCCCGGCCGCGAGCCAGAATCCGTTCGATATCCATCTGCGCTTCCTGGAGCAGCTTGACCATCGCCGCCTGGGCACCGCGCGGGTCGCCCTTCTCGATCCGCTCCAGCACCATGCGGTGCAGCGGCAGCGACCGGACGCGCAGCTTCGGAAATTCCACCGACAGCTTGATGTTGAAGGCGACCGCCGATTCGATCACGTGGCCCATGGAGACCAGAAACGGATTGCCGGTCGCCTCCAGGATCGAGAGATGGAAGCGCAGGTCGTGATCGACGCTGTCCTCGGCCTTCGGCCCGGCGGCCTCCATCGCCTCATAGGCGTCGCGGATGCGGGCGACCTGCTCCGCCGTTGCGCGCTGGGCCGCCAGGGCGGCGCCGGCCGGCTCCAGCACGCGGCGCATCTCCGAGACTGCGAGCGCGTAGCTCTCGGCGTCGTGGGAGGCGAGGCTCCAGGAGAGCACGTCCGGGTCCAGCAGGTTCCACTCGTCGCGCGCCTTGACGCGGGTGCCGATCTTGGTGCGGGATTCCACCAGACCCTTGGCCGCGAGCACCTTGATCGCCTCGCGCAGGACGGTGCGGCTGACCCCGAACCCGCTGCCGAGGTCGTTCTCGCTGGGCAGCGTCTCGCCCGGCATCAGGTCGCCGCGCAGGATCCGCTGGCCGATCTCGTGCGCGATCCGGCCATGGATGCTGCTCTGCGAGAAGGTGCGCGACGGCTTGCGTCTGGGCTGCACTGGCTTTCGCCTCGAGGATCGGGGTGGCATTTGTAGTATTATATGTTTTATCAGTGGCGGGAGACCGATCGGGAGTCAAGCCTCCAGGCCGACCAAAGTGACGGAATCACAGCAGGATCAAACACCATGTCGATCTCGGAATTCGGCCGCTTCGGCGGCCAAGGCGTGCAGGCAATCCGGTTGCGCGGGGCGTGCGGGACGGAGGCGGCGATCCTCACCTATGGCGCGATCCTGAGCGACCTCGTCGTGCCAGTCGGGGACAAGCGGCGACGGGTCGTGCTCGGCTACCGCTCGCTCGAGGGCTACCTGAAGGGCGGCGCCTATGTCGGGGCAACCGTCGGGCGCTGCATCAACCGCATCGATCGCGGCTTCACGCTTGACGGCAAGCACTACGAGTTGCCGGTCAACGAGGGCGACCATGTGCAGCTCCATGGCGGGCCGGACGGATTCTCCAAGCGCATGTGGCGCCTCGCCGGCGCCACCGACAATACGGCGACGCTGGAACTCATCTCGCCGGATGGCGATCAGGGTTATCCCGGTGCGTTGAACGCGCGCTGCACCTATGCGATCGAGAGCTCCGGCACGCTGGCGATCGAGCTGACCGCGACCACCGACGCCCCGACCATCTGCAATCTTGGGCACCATTCGTATTTCACGCTGCAGCCAGGCAGCGATGTGCGCGACCACCGCATGTCGGTCGCGGCGGATTTCTATACGCCGCTCGATCCTTTCCTGATTCCGACCGGGGAGATCCGCAGCGTCGCAGACACCGCGTACGACTTCCGCACGCTGCGGCCAATCCGCGCCAGGACCGAAGCCGGCTATGATATCAACTTCGTGCTGGACCAGGGGTGGCGGCCGGGCGCTGCCATGGCGGAGTTGGCGGTCGCGGCGCGGCTGGTCTCGCCAGCCGGCGACCTCGCGATGGAGCTGCGGACCACCGAGCCGGGGCTGCAATTCTACGAAGGCGTCCGCCTGCCGCCTTCGGACGATGCGTACGAAGGCCAGCCGCATTTGCCCTATCGCGGGCTGTGCCTGGAGCCGCAGCGCTTCCCCGACGCCATCAACCGCGCGCACTTCTCGCCCGTGGTCCTGCGGCCCGGCGAGATCTATCGGCAGGTGACGGCGTTCAAATTCGGGACGCCATAGCGCGCCGGCACAACCCCTCTTTCTGTCACCCTCAGGGCGATCGCAAATGCCTGTCGAAGGGTGCGCTGCAATTCCCTCCCCCGTCGGCGGCGGCGAGGAAGGGTTAGGGTGGGGGCGGCGGGGCGGTTCAGTTCGGTACGATTTTCGCTGGAGAGAACAACCCCACCCCGACCCTCCCCCAGCGTGGGGGAGGGTCGAGGTGGCGCGCTTCGCCAATTGTGATGCCCTGCCGTCACCCCGGACAGCCACATCGAGCGAAGCGATGATGCGGCGTGACGGCTGAGAAGGTGGCCGGCGTTGGAGCGCCGGTCCGGGTACGCTACGCCTCGGCCCAATTGCCGAGGATCACCTGAGCTGCACGCCTGGCCTGCTGGGCGGCGTCGCGGTTGCCTTCGCCGGCGGCGACGACGCAGCCCTTCATGAGCATGTGCCAGATGTCGCAGAATGCAGGCGCGTCCCGAAGACCCGCTTCGGCAGCGAGGTCGCCCAGGAAGGTGCGGACCTTCGCAAGGTGATCCGCCGCCGCGACATGCAGCGGCGTGCCCGCCGGGTATTCCAGCAGCACGTTGACGAAGGAGCAGCCTTCAAAGTCGGCGCCCTGGAACCAGTCATGATAGACATCGAACACAGCCAGCAACTGCTCCCGGGGCGTGCCGGCGCGCGCGCGCACTTCCCGGATCAGCCAATCCTGTGTCCATCGCGCCTCGCGCCGATCCAGGAACGCGAGCACGAGGTCCTGCTTCGATTTGAAGTGGCGATAGAGCGTCATCTTGGCGACGCCCGACCGCTCGATAATGGCATCGACGCCGACCGAGCGCGTGCCCTGGTGTGCAAACAGATTGTAGGATGCTTCGAGAATTCGTTCGCGGGCGTCCTGTCGTCCCATCGTCGTGATGGTCTCAATATTTCCGTGCAAGGGGATGCTCCACCGCAGGCTGGTCGCGCAGCAGCACGTGCATATCCCAAGCCGTACCGTTTTGGCTACGCTGTTTATCGATCCGTGTGATGCGAGACACCGTCATTTGATCCGCGTGTCTTGCATGTCTATTGTATCGGAACAATTAACTTGGCCTTGCTCTGAACACGGGAGAGTGCCGCGTGCCACGACAGCAAACATCCTTCCTGTTCGACCTCGACGGTACGCTGGTGGACAGCGTCTACGAGCACGTGCTGGCCTGGCGCGATGCGTTGGACGAAGAGGGAATCGAGCTCTCCGTCTGGAGAATCCATCGCAAGATCGGCATGAGCGGCGGCCTGTTCACCAATATGCTGCTGCGCGAAACCGGCCTCGATATCAGCGAGGAGCGCGTCGATCGCCTGCGCCGCCTGCATGCGGAGGCGTACCTCAAGCGCGCACCCAAGATCGCGCCGCTGCCCGGCGCGAAGGAGCTGCTTGCCTATCTCAGCGCGGGGCGGATTCCCTGGGCGATCGCGACCAGCGGCCGGATGGAAACCGCGCGGCCGGTGCTCGAAAACCTCTGCGTCGACTTCGAGCGCGTGCCGGTCGTCACTCGCGACCAGGTGAAGTATGCCAAGCCCGACCCTGACCTGTTCCTCGCAGCGGCGGAGCGGCTGAAGGTCGACATCACAAGTTCGTGCGTGGTGGGCGACAGCATCTGGGACATGCTGGCGGCGCGCCGCGCGGGCGCGCTCGGCATCGGACTCCTCAGCGGCGGCTACGGGCGCGAGGAGCTGGAGCGCAGCAGCGCCTATCGGGTATTCGATGATCCGGCCGACATGCTGAACCACATCGACGAGGTCGGCGGGCGCCGCTGATGCGCCCTGACGCGGGGCCGTGCCTGGACCCGGACATCGGCCGAGATCGGTACCTAGAGATGCAGCTCGATCTCGGCCTTGCGCAGGGCAAGCGCGAGTTCGCGGGCTGGGGCCTTGTCGGTCACGATGCGGCTGACGTCCTGCAGGGCGCACACGACCTCGAGGTTCGGCTGGCCGAACTTCAGGTGGTCGATCAGCAGCATGCGCTCCTGCGCGCGGGCGAACATCGCGCGCTTCACCGCGGCTGAGCTGGAGTTGGCCTCGTTCGGGCCCTCGGCGGTCAGGCCGCTGGCGCCGATCACCGCGCGGTTGGCGTTGTAGCGCCCGAGAAAGGCGATGCAGTCGGGCCCGTTGACGCCGCCTTCCTGCACGTCATAGCGGCCGGGACACGCGATCACGGTCATGGAGGGATTGGTCGCCAGCGCCTGGGCGACGGCGAAGCTGTTGGTGATGACTGTGAGGTCCTTCAACTCCGCCGCCAGGCGCCGCGCGAAATGCAGCGTGGTCGAGCCGGCGTCGATCATCAGCACCTCGCCCGGCCGCACGAACTTGATTGCCAGCGACGCGATCTGCTCGCGCTCGGCGGTCATCGCGTTGGCGCGCTCGCTCCACGCCGGCTCGAACCCGAACGGCCGGGCGACCGCGCCGCCATAGGTGCGGTTGATGAGGCCGCTTTCCCCCATCTCCTCGAGATCGCGGCGGATGGTTTCGTAGGAAACGCCCAGCTCGCTCGCCAGCTCGGAAATGCGCAAAGTCGCCGAGACCCTCAGCTCCGCAAGGATTCGTTGTTGCCGGTCGCGTTTGGACAATCTTTGCGTTCCGCTCATGGAGTTCCCGTCCTGATCCTGGGCGGCCGTAGCTATACCGCAAACGTCCGCGCCGGTCATGTTGCAGGTCACACATTTATGGCACTTTTAATGTGTGACCCTACAAACTTGTCCATTGAAGAGCAACAGGCCGCGTGTTAGCGTTCCTTTTGCGAAGGTAGCGCGCTCGATTTGCGGGAACTGGGCCGGCCGCGAACCTGCCTCGGCGGCGGCCGATCGGAAGACAAGACCAGCAACAGGACCGATAGTCCCGGGGCCCGGCCCCGGGCACAGGTGTTCCACAGGGAGGGACAGCATGAAACGTGCGTGGTTGCCGCGGGCGGCGATCAGTTCGGTGTCCGCCATGGCGCTCCTGGCCGCGAACAGCGCGGCCATGGCCGACGCGATGAGCGATCTGGTCGCGGCGGCGAAAAAGGAAGGCGAACTCACCATCATCGCCGTGCCGCACGATTGGTGCGGCTACGCCGGCATCATCGATGACTTCAAAAGCAAGTACGGGCTGAAAATCAACGAGCTCGATCCCGACGCCGGCTCCGGCGACGAGATCGAGGCCATCAAGGCGAACAAGGACAACAAGGGTCCCCAGACCCCGGACGTCATCGACGTCGGCCTGTCGTTCGGGCCATCCTCCAAGAAAGAAGGCCTGCTGCAGCCCTACAAGGTCTCGACCTGGGACAGCATTCCGGAGCATCAGAAGGATGCGGACGGCTACTGGTACGGAGACTATTACGGTGTGCTTGCGTTCGAGGTGAACGCCGATCTGGTCAAGAACCCGCCGCAGGACTGGGCGGACCTGAAGAAGCCTGAATATGCCAGCATGGTTTCGTTGAGCGGCGATCCGCGCACGTCGAACGAAGCCATCATGGGCGTGTTCGCGGCCGGCCTGTCGGCCGGCGGCGGCAATGTCGAGAAGGCGGCGGACGAAGGTCTGAAGTTCTTCTCCGAGCTCAACAAGAGCGGCAACCTCGTTCCGACCGGCGGCGGCGCGGCTCCGCTCGCCCAGGGCACGACGCCGATCGTCATCCGCTGGGACTACCTGTCGCTCGGCGACAACGACACGCTGAAGGGCAATCCCCCGGTCAAGACCATCGTGCCGCAGACCGGTGTCGTGGCCGGCGTGTACATCCAGGCGATCAGCGCCTATGCGCCGCACCCGAACGCCGCCAAGCTGTGGATGGAGCATCTCTATTCCGATGACAGCCAGATCGCCTGGCTGAAGGGCTATTGCCACCCGATCCGCTTCCAGGATCTGGTCAAGAAGGGCAAGGTCCCGCAGGCGCTGCTCGACAAGCTGCCGCCCGCCGAGTCCTACGACAAGGCACTGTTCCCGACCCTCGAGCAGCAGAGCAAGTCCAAGGAAACCATCACCAAGCAGTGGGACACGGTGGTCGGCGCCAACATCCAGTAGCGTCCTCCTCCCTCTCGGCGCCGCGCTGCGAGCCATCGCAGCGCGGCGCTCTTGTTTTTCGCGCGGCGACGACGACGGCAGGGTGCGCGCGCCCATCCACGCGGCCTCATCGGGAAAGTCGGGAAGCGGCTGGGATGGGGCTCCTCACGCCGCCGTCTGGCAATGGTCGCCGCCCGGCTCGACGACGCGCAGGAAGGCTTCGCCGACCACGACCGGGTCATGCTCCAGCGCCGCGTCCGCCAGGCTGACGATGCCGACCAGGCGCTTTTCCCGGTTCATCACCGGCAGGCGCCGCACCTGGTTCTCGCCCATGTTGGCAACGACATGGTCGATGTCCTCGTCATCGAAGCAGTATTTGACGTCGCGGGTCATCACTTCGGAAACCGGGGTGTCCGGTCCCTTCCCCTTCGCAAGCCCGCGAATCACCATGTCACGGTCGGTGACCATCCCGACGATGCGGTCGCCCTCGCCGACCGGCATGAATCCGACATCCTTCTCCGCCATCATCTGGGCCACCTCGCTCAGGCTCTCGCGTGGGCTGGCGAGGACGACATTGCGGCTCATGACTTCCTTGATCTGCATGATGAAATCTCCTCTCCGGCTGACGGTAAAGGGGTTGCACAAAGTCAACCGTGGCATCGGACAGGCGTTGCAGAACGACCGAAGCCGACCCATCTCGACTCCGTCCCGCGCGAAACGCGTCGCCGGAGGATCCGATGAAAGCCGCTTCGTTGCTGTTCCTGCTCGCGAGTCTTGCCGCCGCGCCCCTGCCGGCGAGGGCCGAGCGCGTCCAGTATTTCCCGGTGCCGGAGGGCGCGGGCCCGCACGATGTCGCACCCGCTCCCGACGGGATGGTCTGGTACACCGCCCAGGGTGCGGGTGCCCTTGGGCGGCTCGATCCGAGGACCGGCACCGTCCAGCAGATTCCCCTCGGCGAGGGTTCGGCGCCGCATGGCGTGATCGTCGGGCCCGATGGCGCGGCCTGGGTGACGGATGGCGGCCTCAACGCCATCGTCCGCGTCGACCCGGCGAGTTCCGCCGTGAAGACCTATCCCCTGCCCCAGTCGGACAACTACGCCAATCTCAACACCGCCGCATTTGGCAAGGGCGGCATCCTATGGTTCACCGGCCAGAACGGAGTCTATGGCTCGCTCGATCCCACAACCGGAGAGGTCAAGGTCCATGAGGATCCTGAAGGGCGCGGGCCCTACGGCATCACGGCGACCCCGGACGGCACCATCTATTACGCCTCGCTCGCCGGCAGCCACATCGCACGGATCGAGGACGCGGCCGGCAAAGCGACTGTCATCGAACCGCCGACCGAAAACCAGGGCGCGCGCCGCGTCTGGTCCGATTCCAAGGGCCGGATCTGGGTCAGCGAATGGAATGCGGGCCAGGTCGCGGTCTACGATCCTGCCAGTGGTGCCTGGCGGAGCTGGCGCCTGCCGGGCGACCGGCCGCGCGCCTATGCCGTGTTCGTCGATGACAGGGACATGGTCTGGCTGAGCGATTTCGGCGCCAACGCGATTCTGCGCTTCGACCCGGAAACGGAGAGCTTCAAGAGCTTCCCGAGCGATCGCGACGATGCCAATGTGCGCCAGCTGCTCGGCAGGCCGGGAGAAGTGTGGGGCGCGGAATCGGGCACCGACCGGCTGGTGGTGATTCGCGCCGAATAGCGCCTCAGCGCCACTTGATGGAGCACCCCATGGCCGGTGTCTGCTCCCTGGGATAGGGCTCGCCCGCGAGCGCCGCTTCGACCGCGGCGGAGAGATCGGCCCCGGTCACAGGCTTGCCGTTGCCCGGCGTGCTGTCGTCGAACCGGCCGTGATAGAGAAGCTTGCGCCCACCATCGAACAGGTAGAACTCGGGGGTGCAGACCGCGCCATAGGCCCGCGCCACCGCTTGGCTCTCGTCGACCACATAGGGGAACGGATAGCCGAACGCATCGATGTCGGCCTGCATCCGCTCCGGCGAATCCTCCGCATGGCGCGACCAGTCGTTGGCGTTGATCGCGACGATGCCGAGGCCGCGCGGCTGGTACTTGCCGGCGAAGGCGACCAGCGCCTTCTTCAGGTGCTTCACATACGGGCAGTGGTTGCACATAAAGATGACCAGCATCGCCTTCGCCTCAGCGAAATCCCTGAGCGCGTTACGCCGGCCCTTCGGGTCGGGCAGGTCGAAGCCGGGTGCGGCCGTGCCGAGGCTCATGTTCGACGATGTAGTCGGCATTGGATTCCTCCGGAACGAAAGGCGGCAGTCTAGCACATCCACCTAACCACCATGACAGCGGTCCGTTGCGCCTCCTACAGGCAGAACGCCTGTTTGATCCGCTCAGCGCATTCCATCGGCGTCGCGCTGTCGGTATGGAGTTCCAGATCGTAGGTCTTGCCGCGATGGACGCGGTCGTATTGCCAGCGCGCGAGCCCGATAAGGCGGTCGCCGCGTGCGCGCTCGCGCGCCTCGAGCACGTCGAGCGGCGCGAACACCACCACCACATGGAGCATGAAGTCGGCCAGGAGGGAGCGGTACTCCGCGAGCTCGTCCTCCAGCATGACGTCGCCGACAATCATGCTGTTGCCCTGTTGCGCCATGGCAGCGATGGCGTACCGCGTGCCGCGGAAGGTGCGCTCGGCCACCGGACCGCTCCCGATGACGATTGCGGGCTGGCCATCCTGCTGCGCCGTCTCGAAGGTCAGCCCATCGGGACGATCCTAATAGCGCTCCGGCATCATGTTCAGGAACGCGTCCATCTCGACATGCAGGAACGGCTCGGCGGTGATCGCTTGCATCGCCTTTGCGATCGCAGTCTTGCCGACGCTGCCCACGCCGTTGAGCAGGACGATACGCGCTTGCTTCGCCAAGGGCACCCCGCAATTCCGGATCCGATCCCACGCTTTTGCACCGGAACGCCGGCGCGCCGCAACCGTCATCGCGCCGGCCACACCAGCAGCAATGTGGGCACCGCCACCAGGATGACCAGCAGCGACAGCGGCGCGCCGAGCCGCGCATAGTCGCCGAAGCGATAGCCGCCCGGCCCCATCACCAGCGTGTTGCACTGATGCCCGATCGGGGTGAGGAAGTCGCAGCCCGCGCCGATCGCGACCGCCATCAGGAACGCGTCGGGAAGATAGCCGAGCGATGAGGAGAAGCTGACCGCGATCGGAGCCATCACCAGCACGGTCGCGGCGTTGTTGAGGAACGGCGTGACCAGCATAGCGGCCGCCATGATCACCGCCAACGCGCCATAGACCGGCAGGCCCGCCGCTAGGTCCGAAAGCCAGGCCGCGATCAGGTCCGTTCCGCCGGTGGTGCGCAAGGCCTCGCTGACCGGGATCAGCGCGCCGAGCATGATGATGATCGGCCATTCGATCGTTTGGTACACTTGGCGGAATCCGACCGCGCCGGTCAGGACCATCAGCACGGCGGCCCCGAAGAACACCACCTGCACCGGCAGGACCGCGAACGCCGCCATGGCCATTGCGACCGCGAGGATGAGCGCCGGCAGCAAGGCCCGCCGGGCCTTGCCGAGCTGCAACGTGCGTTCTGCAAGCGGCAGGCAATCCAGCGCCTTCAGCCGCTCCGGCAGGTCCGCCAGGTTGCCCTGCAGCACGATCACGTCCCCGAGCTGGAGCGAGATGGTTCCCAGCCGGTCCGTCAGCCGCTCTCCGGTCCGGCTGACCGCGAGCAGGTTGACGCCGAAGCGCTCGAACAGGGCACTGCCCTGGGCGCTGAGGCCGATCAGCGGCGAGCGCACACCGATCACCGCCTCGATGCTGCTGATCTCCTGCCGGGACTGGGTCGTCTCGGGCTTGCGATGACCGGATTCGAGCTGCAGCTTGCCGGTCGCCACGATGCGCTCCAGCGTATGCGGGTCACCCTCCAGGATCAGCGTGTCGCCGACATTCAGCAGGACATCGGGCAGCGGGACCACGCGGCGGTCGTCCGGACGCAGGATGCTCACGACCTTGCCTTCGCCCTGGGCGAGCTCCTGCAGGTCCGAGACCGACTTGCCCACCATCGTGGAGTCCGGCGTGACCTCCGCCTCGGTCACGTATTTCTTCACCGCCAGGGCCTCGTCGAGCGAAACGGTGGCGCGGGAACGCACCGGCAGCATGCGGTAGGCGAGCGTCAGGAACAGCACGCCGACCGCGGCCAGGACGGCCCCGACCGGCGTGAAGTCGAACATCGAGAACGGCGTTCCCACCATCTCTCCGCGCAGCCGCGAGACGATGATGTTGGGCGAAGTGCCGATCTGGGTCATCAGCCCGCCGAGCAGCGCGCCGAACGACATCGGCATCAGGAACGAGGAAGCGGACGTGCCGGAGCGCTTCGCCATCTGGAAGGCGAGCGGGATCATGATGGCGAGTGCACCGACATTCTTCACGAAGGCGGACAGGATGGTGACGGATGCGACCAGCACGAACAGCTGGATGCGGACCGACCGCACGTGCCGCGATATGCGCTGCAAGGCGAGCTCCGGCAGGCCGGTCTGGGCGATCGCGGCGCTGACCACCAAGGCGCTGGCGACGATGATGACGATGTCGTCGCTGAATCCCTTGAAGGCCTCGTCCGGCTTGACGAGGCCGGTCGCCACCGACGCCAGCAGCGCCAGGCAGGCCACGATGTCGTATCGCGGCCGGCCCCAGACGAACAGCCCCATCGCCCCGATGATGATGGCGAACGCCAGACCCTGATCGAGTGTCATCCCCTCAAAAGCTCCACCGTGGGCAACACGGAAACCCGGAGCGGCCCGGTTCGTTCCGGCCCGCGAGCTGGCCGGATGGCGGCGCGACGCCCCTTTCCGCCACGCGGCGAAGGGGACGCGGAAGCGTTGCAGCCTACTCGCGGTGACGTGTCGAAGCTAGTTCTGGGTGCCGTCCGACGACGCGCCGGTGTTGTCCGCCCCGTCATCGTCCGATTCGGGCGGCGAATAGTCTCCGGAATCGCCGTCCGGAACATAGATCGGCGGCAGCGCGATGGCCGCGCTGGGGTCAGTCGCGGGATTGGGCGTTGCGATGTCGCCGAGCGGATCGTCCGGATCGGCCGGCTGCGCGCTGTCGTCGGTCGTTCCGGATGCCGGCTCGGTGCTGTCGGCCAGTGCCGACGTGACAGGCGTGGCGAGAATGGCCCCACGCAGGAGTGCGGCCATGAATGCGACCTTGGTCATGCGCGGGCTCCCTCTTTCCGGTGATGCGGATTCCGCCGGTTCGAAACGGAACACGCCGGGCGCGCGCGATCAAGCCGATCTTTGTAACGGAGCGCAAACGCCGCCGCGCCGCGCTACGCCAGCCGCGCAGCCAGCTCCTCCAGGATGGAGACCTGCCCGGGGAGGATCCGGCGCCTGGCTTCGGCGAGCGGGAACCACCGGCCCTGGTCGACCTCAGGGAAGCGGGCCTTGCGGCCGGAGCGCGGCGGCCATTCCAGCTCGAACTCGTTGCTCCGGACCCTGGTCTCGTCGACCTCGCCTTCGACCGCCCAAGGATGGACGATCTTGCCGCTCTTCTGCCTGCGCGGCGTCAGTGCGACGAAATCGCCATCGACCTCCTGGCCAACCTCCTCGAGGAACTCCCGTCTGGCCGCGACGAGGCCATCCTCGCCTTTTTCGAATTCGCCCTTGGGAATCGACCAGGCGCCCAGGTCCTTCCTGGCCCAGAAGGGACCGCCCGGATGCACCAGGAAGACGTCGAGGGCATCTCCCGTCCGCCTGTACACGAGCAGCGCGGCGCTATGTCTCATGATGCCAGTCTGACGCGCCCGACGCGCGCCGGCCAGAGCGGAAACAACGCAACGCTCGCGAAGCCCCTCGGTTAAAGGAGCAAGCACTCCAGCATGAGGATAAGAAACATGGCGCAGGAACTGAACGGCAAGATGGTCGCCGTGCTCGCGACCGACGGTGTGGAACAAATCGAGCTGACGGAGCCCGTGAAGGCGCTGAAAGCCGCCGGCGCGCAGGTGCAGGTCGTGGCTCCGAAATCCGGCGGCATCCAGGGCTTCAACCACCATGACAAGGCCGACCGGATCCCGGTGGATATGGCGCTCGACAGCGCCGACCCAGCGCGCTATGCGGCGCTGGTGCTGCCGGGCGGCGTCATCAATCCCGACGCGCTGCGGCTGGAGCCGCGCGCCATCGCGTTCGTGCGGGCGTTCGTCGAGGCGCACAAGCCGATCGCGGCGATCTGCCACGGGCCCTGGACGCTGATCGATGCGGGCGGCGTCAAAGGCAGGAAGATGACCTCCTGGCCATCGCTGCGGACCGACCTGCGCAATGCCGGCGCAAATTGGGTCGACGAGACGGTGGTGACCGACGAAGGCCTCGTCACCTCGCGCAAGCCCGACGACCTCCAGGCCTTCTGCCGCAAGATGGTGGAGGAGTTCGCCGAGGGACGCCACATGCGCGCGGCGTCGTAGATCGCGGCGCCGGGCCGCGGCCGATCGAGATTCCATGGACGCTTCTCTCCTGCGCCAAGGCCCGCTAGCCTGTGGGCCATAACAGGCAAGCGGAGGCGGCGATGGCAACGGGCAAGGTCGCGGTGGTAACGGGCGCCGGATCGGGAATTGGGCGCAGCGCCTCGCTCGCGCTGCTGGCGCGTGGCTACCAGGTGGCGCTCGCGGGCCGTCGGCTCGAGCAGCTTGAGGAAACGGCGCGCCAGGCGGAAGAGCACCGCATCCATGCGTTGCCGGTCGCGACCGACGTGACCGATCCGGCCTCGGTCGCCGCCTTGTTCGACGCGGCGGTTCGCGCATTCGGCCGGGTGGACGTCCTGTTCAACAACGCCGGCACCGGCGTCGGCGCGGCGTTCGAGGACCTCACCCTCGCGCAGTGGCGCAGCGTCATCGACGTCAATCTGACCGGCTCGTTCCTGTGCGCCCAGGCTGCGTTCCGGCAGATGAAGACGCAGCGCCCGCAGGGCGGGCGCATCATCAACAACGGTTCGGTCTCGGCCTATGCGCCGCGGCCGGATTCGGCGCCCTATACCGCGAGCAAGCACGCGATCAGCGGCCTCACCAAATCGATCTCCCTCGACGGGCGCGCCTATGACATCGCGTGCAGCCAGATCGACATCGGCAATGCGCGCACCGAGATGGCCGAGCGCATCGGCAGGGGCATCAAGCAGGCCAATGGCGGCATCATGGCGGAAGCCACCATGGATGCTGCCCATGTCGCCAACGCCATCGTCTCGATCGCCGACCTGCCGCTCGACGTGAACGTGCAGTTCATGACCATCATGGCAACCAAGATGCCGTTCGTGGGGAGGGGGTAGCTCCGCCGGCACGATCGGAACGCGACCGGACGCGAAGGCCGGCCGCCTATCGATCAAGCCAGCGCCGAGCGTCGTGACGCAGAGGCGGTGCCGGCCACCTGAACAGGGAACGTAAGCAGCTTGCAGCGTGTTGGGAGGGGAAGCATCTTCCAACATGGAGCAATACCTATGACCAAGTCACTGATCAACCGAAGCCTGCTGCTGGCCGGCGCCGTTTTCCTGAGCGCACCGCTTGGCGCATGCAACACGGTCGAAGGCGCGGGCCAGGATATCGAGAACGTCGGCGATGCAGTCGAAGACACCGCCGACGAGGCCGGCGATGAGATCGGCGAGGCCGCCGACGAAGCGGGCGACGAGATCGACGACGAAATGGATTAGCCGGCTTACGAGGGAAGTGGCGACCCCAACGGGATTTGAACCCGTGTTCTCAACGTGAGAGACGCCCTCATGCAGCTTTTTGAAATCGGCTGAAACGAACCGAAAGTGCATGATATCCTTGGGATATCGATGCAACCGTGTCATTTGGCTTCCGGTTTGCGCCAGCGCGTGTCAGCGCGTATATTTGACCCACATTCGAGAAAGGGGGTCAGAATGCGCGTTATCAGCGATTCACCAATTCAAACCAGAACAGCTCGACTGCGACTTCCCAAGCGCCATCAGCCGTATTTTCGAGGTGTCTCCCCCGGTGTTCATGTCGGGTATCGGCGGGGCGATGTGGCCGGCACCTGGATCGCTCGCCTGTTTCTAGGCCAAGGCCGCTATGCCAGCCGGCGGATCGGTACAGCGGACGACCGGCCAGACATCCCCGGCGCGATCGACTATGCCGCCGCCTCCGCCAAGGCGAAGGAGTGGGCCGCCGCCCAGCTCCAGACCGCCAAGACCACCGGTG
>DASSBF010000170.1:0-8907 GCA_035699005.1 Dongiaceae bacterium | reverse complement strand
CGATCTCGCCATTCTTGAGGCGCACGCGGCCCGAGCCCTGCACGTGCAGGAAAAACGCATCGATCCGGTCCGATACCCACAAGAGTTCGAGCTTCCTGCCCTTGAGCGCGCCGGCGTCGATCTGGCTGCGGTCGAACTGCGTTGGCTTCGGCGGCAGCCGGTAGAGCGGATAGGGATGCGCCGCATCCCTGGCGCGGCTGCCGTCCAATTCCGGCTCGTAATAGCCGGTGACCAGCGCGGACGTGCCGGCGCCAGGGTCGAGCGCGACGAACTGCGCCGCAAGAGCCTGCTTCAGTGCGGCGTCATCTCCTGCCTGCCGGATCGCCGCGCACGGCCGGGTCCATTCCGTCGGCGGCCCGCCCATCCCGAGCGCCTGGTCCGAGGACAGCGTCTCGATCACGCCGCAGCTCGCGAGCAGGGCCGGCGCGGCGCCAGTGCCCGCATCCTCCTGCCAGCCGGGCAATGCAGTCAGTTCCGCGAGATGCGGCGGCGGCGCTTCGGTCTGCGTGCAGGCGGCGAGCGTCACCGTCATAAGGATAATTCCCTTCCCCCCTTGTGGGGGAAGGATGCGGAGCCTTGGCGAGCGGAGCGAGCTTAGGCGGAGCTGGATGGGGGGAAGCGCACCGATAGGTGCGCGCGCTCGCAAGAGCGCCAATCCTCGACGTCGCAGCGCTGCATCACCCCCCATCCCAACCTTCCCCCACCCGTCGGCGCAGGCCGACATTCGTCGGCGGGGGGGAAGGGGAAAATGGCGGAGCCATGCAGCAATGAGTGCGAAGACTGTATCGGTCCGAGCAAATACCATCCGCCACCCATGCCACGAGTGCAGGGCGGTTGCCAACTCTCGCGAGCGGCTACTGCGGGCTTTCGGTGGCGACGAGGACCCAGTTGGGGTCGCGCGACTTGACCTGCCGCGCGAAGGTCCAGAGGTCGGTGATGTTGGCGACCTCGGACGGGTCGCCCTCGACGATGCGGCCTTCCTGGTCCTTGGTCGCGTTGATCTGCTGCGACACGAACTTGACCGTCACGCGCGCTTCCTCGCCCTTGGCGAGCTCCGCTGCGGCGATGTCGGCGCTGAGGATGCCGACCAAGGTGGTCTCCTGCCGCTGCTGGCTGCGGCTGCGCTCCTCGATCGCGCCGGCGAAATTGCCGTAGACCTGGTCGTTGAGCAGCGGCCGCAGCGCCTTGGAATCACCCTGGGCGAAGGCGCCGACGATCATCTCGAACGCCACGCGGGCGCCGGTGACGAAGTCCACCGGATCGAACTTGGGGTCGGCCGCGCGGATCTCGTCCAGCCCGCGGCGCACATCGCCGGCTACGCCGGCGACCGCCGCTTCCAGCTTGCGCCGGTCGCGGTCGACCCGCTCGGGCCGCGCGACAGGCTCGGGCAGCCGGCGGACGTTGCCGTCGCGCTCCGGCAAGGTGGCCGGGGCCTGTGTCTCCTTCGAGCGGAAGGGATCGAACGGCTTCTCATGCCCGGTGCGCCGTCCCAGCACGGTGTACAATCGCCAACCCAGGAATGCCGCGACGACGGCGAAGAACAGGATTGTTGCCACTTTTCCGACCTGTGACTGCGTCTTTCGACGGGGCGGCTCCAAAGCCGAGCAGACGGCCATCTGGTTGGGGGCCATCCGGTTGGACCATCGCGGTTGCGACGGCCACCGCTCCCTCTTAGATAGGCAATTGCCCGGTCAAGAGCAAGCTTGGCCCGGGACGGCTGGCCCAAAGAACAGGTAAAGATGCTGCGATTGATCGTCTACACGGCCTGCGCCCTGCCATTCCTGGAAATCGCCGGGTTCGTGTGGCTGGGCGGCAAGCTTGGCGTCGGCCTGACCCTCCTCTGGGTGATCGGCGCGATGGTGGCCGGGCTTGCGCTGTTGCGCCGCACCGGCCTGCAGGCGGTGGGGCGACTGCGCGTCGCCTTGGCCGAGGGCAAGGAGCCGGGCCATTCCATCATCGACGCCGCCTGCTTCGCCGTCGCGGCCATGCTGCTGATCATCCCGGGCTTCGTCTCCGACGCGCTGGCGGTGGTGCTGATGCTGCCGGTCACCCGCCACTGGCTGCTGCGGCGTACTGCCGCGCATTTCGAGGCGCGGGTCTATCGCGGGACCGGGGTGATCCCCGGCGAATTCACCGTGGTTTCGAACACCGACAAGGATGCGCCAAAGGATGACGGCGAGGACCGGGCTCGCATCAAGGACGAGCGCAAGGTCATCGATGTCGAGTAGGCTGGTTCCATGATCCTGATCCGCCACGGCCAGTCCGAGTTCAACGTCCATTTCAACCGGACCGGCGTGGACCCCGGCATCGTCGATCCGCACCTGACCGAGGCCGGCCGCGCCCAGGTGCGCATGGCTGCCGAGGCGATCCGGCGTTCGGAGCGCCCGGTGGCGCGGCTCTTGACCAGCCCCTACACCCGGGCCCTGCAGACCGCCGAAATCCTGGCGGAGGTGCTGAAGGTGCCGGTCGACATCGAGCCACTGGTGCGCGAGCAGGCCAAGTTCCAGTGCGATGTCGGCACCCGCCGCTCGCTGCTGTGCGCGAACTGGCCCGCCCTCAAGTTCGATCATCTCGAGGAGACCTGGTGGCCGGGGCTCGACGAGACCGAGGGCGATGTCATCCAGCGCGCCCGCGCGTTCCAGCAGCGCGCCGCCGCCTGGACCGACTGGCGCGAGGTCGCGGTGGTCAGTCATTGGGGCTTCCTGCTGCGCCTCACCGGCAAATCGCTCGCCAACGCGGAGCATTTGAGGTTCGATCCGACGATCAGGGATCAGTAATCAGGAATCAGGGATCAGGGACCAGGGATCAGAAGCGGTGACGGGAGCATATGCTTTCTGATACCTGATACCTGACCTCTGATCCCTGTACCATGACAATCTAGCGATTGCGACCCGCCAACCGCTCGGGTAGGTCTGGCCGACCTTCACCCGATGCGCAGTTCCCAGATGCACGCCACGACCACGATCGCGGAGCTGGATGGCGCCGCCGCGTGGCGGCGGCTGATGGCCGCGCTGGCGCTCGCCACCATCGGCGGGGTCGGCCTGTGGTCCAGCGTCGTGGTGCTGCCGGCCATCCAGTCGGAGTTCGGCGTCGACCGGGCCGGCGCGTCCATCCCTTATACCGCGACCATGGTCGCGTTTGCCGTCGGCGGCGCTCTGATGGGACGCCTGGCCGACCGTCTCGGCATCATGATCCCGCTGATCCTCGGCGCGGTGATGCTGGCGCTCGGCTATTTCGTGGCCGCGAGCGCCGGCTCCTATTGGAGCTTCGTCGTCGCCCAGGCCGTGCTGATCGGCGGGCTGGGCAGCTCCGCCACCTTCAGCCCGCTGGTCGCCGACATCTCGCACTGGTTCGTGCGGCGGCGCGGGATCGCGGTCGCCATCGTCGCCAGCGGCAACTATCTCGCCGGCACCATCTGGCCGCCGGTCCTCCAGCACGCCATCGAGACCATCGGCTGGCGCCATGCGTACATGGCGCTGGGCGTGATCTGCGTGGCGACCATGCTGCCGATCGCCTTCCTGCTGCGGCGGAAGGCGCCCGCGGACCAGGGCTCCCAGGCCAGCGGTGGGGCGAACGGCGGCGCGCATGCCGCAATCGGCGGCATGCCGGCGTCGCCCGCCGTCCTGCAGGGGTTGCTTATGGTCGCGGGCCTCGCCTGCTGCGTCGCCATGTCGATGCCCCAGGTGCACTTGATCGCCTATTGCGCCGATCTGGGCTACGGCCCGGCGCGCGGGGCGGAGATGCTTTCGCTCATGCTCGGCCTCGGCGTCGTCAGCCGCCTCGGGTCCGGCCTCATCGCCGATCGGATCGGCGGCATCGGGACGCTCATCCTCGGTTCGACCCTGCAATGCGTGGCGCTGATGCTGTTTCTGCCGTTCGACGCGCTGGTGTCGCTCTACGTGATCTCCGGATTGTTCGGCCTGTCGCAGGGCGGCATCGTGCCGAGCTATGCCCTCATCGTGCGGCAATACTTCCCCGCGCGCGAAGCCGGCGGCCGCATCGGGCTGGTGCTGATGGCGACCGTCATGGGCATGGCGCTGGGCGGCTGGATGTCGGGCGAGATCTACGACCTGACCGGCTCCTACCAGGCGGCGTTCCTCAACGGCATCGCCTGGAACCTCCTCAACATGAGCATCGCCTTCTGGCTGCTGCTGAGCCGGCGGCAGGCGCGGCCCGCTCTATAGCAGCCGGCGGTCAAACACGAAGGGCTCGATCGATTTGATCCTGAGCCGCCCGCTCAGCGGGTGAGCGGGATTGAATACGTGGTTGCTGGCGTGCGGAACGATGATGGACGGAACCCGCAATGCCAGCGCCCGCTTTGCCGCAAGGAACGCATCGCCAACGGTTCTGCATTCGGTATCGGACGGCGCAACGGCAGGGCCTTCTTCCAGCCATTCCCGCGCCCCGGCGAGCGTGGACAGGTCGACCTCCAGGATCACGTAGTCGGGCGGCATGACATTTCTGTCCAGATCGAGATGAACCAGCGTTTCGAGAATTGCCAGCGCCCGCGATTCCGCCAGGTACAAGGCGGCGCGTCCGGGCGAATTCCATCGGCCGCCAACCAGCCGCGCGCCTTCGCCGCTGAGATCGGCATAGGGCCGACGCGCGATCCTGAATGCTTGTTGAGGCGGGCTGGCGGCATTGCCCTCAGGCGGCAATGCCATGGTCGATCCGGGTCAGCAGATCCTCGACCAGCCGCGCCCCTTCGTCGGTGTCGAGCAAAGCGACCGGCGCATTGTCGTTGAGCGGCCTGGTGGAGCGCTTCAGCCACTGCATGGCCTTTTCTTCGGAGCCGAACGTATGCCTGGCCTTTTGCTGCACGCGGAAGAAGCGCGCCAGCCGCGCCGACTGTGTTGCGGTGAACCGCTCGTTCTGTCTGCTGTGCGCCAATGTGCGCCGGGGAATGATGTCGAACTCAGCCAGTTCCTCGAGCCTGACGCCGGTCTGCCGAGCAAGCGCACCGACCAGACCGAGCGAAAAGCCATCGCGGATCAGCCGAACCAACTCCAATCGCCGGCCGATATCCGGCGAGAGCCATGCCTCAAGCGCGTGTCTCGCCGTTTCAGCCGAACTGCCGGCTTCGTAGCGAGACGGAGGCGGCTCGGCCAAGCCTCTTTGCTTCTTTGCCATTGGGCGGCTCCAGATTGGCAATCTGCCCGAAATATATGGGCATTTTGCCAATCTGGCAAGCGCGACGGTCAAGGAACAGGAATCGTATAGACCCGGTGCAGTTCCTCGATCTCCTTCAGCAGGTCGGCGGGCAGCTTCAGCTCCATGCTGGCGATGTTGCTTCTGAGCTGATCCATACTTGTGGCGCCGATGATGGTGGCGGTGACGAACTCGTGCGCGGTCACCCAGGCGAGCGCCATCTGCGCGGGGTCGAGGCCATGTTTCCTGGCGAGGCCGACATAGGCCGCCGTCGCCTCCTGGGCGCGCGCCGCCATGTAGCGCGGGAAATTGGGAAAGAGGGTCATGCGCGCGCCGGCCGGCCGGGCGCCGTCCAGGTACTTGCCGGAGAGTGTGCCCATCGCCATCGGCGAAAACGCCAGCAACCCGCATTGCTCGCGGATCGCGACTTCGGCGAGGCCGACCTCGAACATGCGGTTCATCAGGTGATAGCAGTTCTGGATCGACGCCATGCGTGGTCCCGCGCCATCCTCCGCCGCCTTCAGCCAGCGCATGGCGCCCCAGGCGGTCTCGTTGCTGAGGCCGGCGTGACGGATCTTGCCGGCCCGCACCGCTTCGCCCAGCACGCCCAGCACCTCCTCGAACGGGGTGAAGGCCTCGTCCGCGCGATGCTGATAGAGCAGCCGTCCGAAGGCGTTCACGCTGCGCTCCGGCCAATGGAGCTGGTAGAGGTCGATGTAGTCGGTCTTGAGGCGCGCGAGGCTGGCGTCGATGGCGGCTGTGATGTTGGGCCGGTCGAACCGGTTGTCGCCGCCGCGGATCGACTTGAAGCGGCTGTCCGGCCCGATGATCTTGGTGGCGAGGATGACCTTGTCCCGCCGCTTGCGGCTGGCGAACCAGGTTCCGACGATGCGCTCGGTGTCTCCGAAGCGCTCCTCGGTCGGCGGCACCGGATACATCTCGGCGGTGTCCCAGAACGTCACGCCGCGCTCGAGCGCGTAATCCATCTGCGCATGGCCCTCGGCCTCGCCGTTCTGCCGGCCCCAGGTCATGGTGCCGAGGCAGATCGCGCTGACCCTGAGGTCGGTTCTTCCTAACCGCCTGTATTCCATCGACGTTTCCTAAAATCCGGGTGTTTTCTGGCGGGCCGGTGACAAAGGTCACATCCCCGATGCCGCCGGATTGCCATGTTTAGCACATCAAAAAGCCGAAGGGGGTCCTTACACTGGACCGTATGAGAATGACCAAGGCCATTTTCCACATTCGACCGATCCCCCAGCCGCTGGCGCGCTCGCTGTCGCTCATCGCGATCGTGGTGGTCCTCGTGCTCTCGGTCGGCGGCGCGCTCGCCCAGCGCATGGAGCATCGCGCCGAACAGGATCGTCTCAGCTTCGGCGACGTGACCGACCAGAGCTGAGTACTGCCGCGCATTTTTTCGCGCGCATCATGCGCGCCCCGTCGGGTGCGATTTCGTCCGTTCGTCCTAAGACCAATGCATCGACGATTCATCGCACGCTCGTGTGCAGTTCCGGCGGATGGAGCGGCGTGCATTAACGAGTGCTCAAGCAAGCTGCGCGATCATGCGATCAGCAGAGGGCCGCGCCCGGCGGCAAAGCAAGATGACCAAGCCGATCACACTGATATCCGTCCTGATCATCGCGACCCTGACCATCGGCGTCGCGCTCGCCGGCCGCCTCGAACAACGCGCGCAGCAAGACCGCTTCACCTTCGGCGGCGAGCCCACCGAAGTCACCGGGCACTGAACCGCGCGGCATTTCCGTAAAATTGGATTGATCAGGGTGACGCCTGCGCTGGCGGTCGTTCGTCACGCACAGCCATGCAACACGACGGTTGCGCCCTATGTCGGTTCCAGGAACAGCGCCAGCACGCCGGTATGGCCGTAGAGCCGGCGGTGGCTGATCTCGCCGTTGGCGAAGAAGCCGGCGAGCGGGATGTCGCCCATGACCTCGCGCACGATCGCCATCTCCGCGCCGGGATCGCCGAACAGGTTGTGCCCGCGCGACAGGCACGAGAAATAGAGGCCGCCCTGGATCGGCCGGCGCACGCGCTTTTTGAGGCCCTGGAGCATCTGCACCAGGTCGGCGTTGGCGGTCGCGCGGTCGCGCTTGGTGAACATGATGCCGTCGCCGGATTCGATCTGGTCGCCGATCGCGATCCAGCCCTTGTTGGGATCGATCCCCATCAGGTTGCGCACCAGGTAGTCGCCGGTGTCCGAGCCGCCGACCGGCAGCGCGGCATAGATGAAGTTGGCGCAGCGCTCCAGGTTGCGCGCCAGCATCTCGCCGATCTCCTCCTTGAACACCTCGAGCGCCGGCCGGCCGTCGATCTCCATCACCACGTTCTTCTGCGCGGTGGTGGCGACATGGGCCGGGCCGATCGGCGCGCAGCCCTGGGAGAGGCCCGCGACCAGGGTGATGGAGGAGCCGATCCAGGCGCCGGAGGCGCCGCCTTCGCTGACCTCGCCCGCGATCTGCACCATCGGCCCGCGCGAGGAGGCGAGGCCCCCGACCAGGTACGCGCCGCTCGCCTCCGCCAGCCGGTCCAGCATCAAGGGCAGGCGCTGCGCCCTGGGATCGGCATGCACGATCGCGACGTTGGGGCGCTGGGCCTCGAACCACTCGCTGCCGGCGCCCGCCGCATCGTCGCCGCGGCCCGGGAACACCCGGAAGGAATCGTCCGGCAAATCGGCGATCAGGGCACTCACCGCCGGCTGGTCGTAATATTCGCCGGCGCCTTGTGCCGAGGCGCCGAGGATGCCCATGCCGGTCGAGCCGATCCAATGCTCGACTCCGGTCTCGCGCCGCAGCAGGCTCAGGACCTCGGCGGCCTGGTCGGCGATGACATCGGTCATGTAGAGGAAGCCCAGGGTCTTGCCGCTGGACGGGCGCGCGCCGGCGCTCGTCCGCATCAACTCCTCGAGGCACGCATCGACCGCCTGCCGCCAGTCGGAACCGGCGGCATGGCCCGCGCGGAACCGCGTCATGAGGGACTCCCCAGTCTCTCCATCGCCTCGGTCACATAGGGCAGCAGATTGCGCACCATCACCGCCACGCCCTTGCCATTGGGATGAAGACCGTCCGCCTGGTTGAGGTCGGAATTCTGCGCCACGTCCTGCAGCAGGAACGGCATGAGGATCAGGTTATGCGCCTTCGCCAGCCCTGGATAGATGGCATCGAACGCGCTCTTGTACGTCGTGCCGAGATTGGGCGGTGCCAGCATGCCGGCGAGAATCGTTTCCACCCCGGCCGCTTCGGCCTTGGCGATGATCCCTTCCAGATTGGCGCGGGTCGTGCTGGGATCGAGGCCGCGCAGCATGTCGTTGGCGCCGAGCGCCAGGATCATGATCTGCGGCTTGTCGGCGAGCGCCCAGTCGATGCGGGCGAGACCGTCGGCGCTGGTGTCGCCGGAGACGCCGCCATTGATCACGGTCGCGGGCCGACCCATCTTGGTGAGGGCGCCCGCCAACCGGGTGGGCAGCGTATCCGCTTCGGCGAGGCCAAGCCCGGCGGTGAGGGAATCGCCGAACGCCAGGATGCGCACCGGTGCGATGGCGTCAGCCCGTGGGATGGCGAGGCCGAAGGCGACCAGCAGCGCGGCCGCGATGCGAAGGGACGAAAGCGTGAGCGACGGCAGCATTGAGCGCATGAATCCGGCCATTCCGGCAATCCATCTGGAGAACGTGCACCTGACACTGGCGAGCGAAGCCGGCCGCGTCAACATCCTCCACGACATCGACCTTCACATCGACGCGGGCGAGAC
>DASSBF010000169.1:0-23607 GCA_035699005.1 Dongiaceae bacterium | reverse complement strand
GCAACTTCCTGCTGGCGCTGACCGTGGTGCTGATCTTCGCCACCGGCCTCGACCACATGACGATCAAGGGCATGGTCGGCACCTATGAGATCTTCCCGCCAGGGGAGCTGCCGCCGCTCGGCGACGTGGCGGACCATGCCTCGCGCATCGTCGCCGACAGCTTTGCGGTCGCGATCGAGATGTCGGCGCCGTTCCTGGTCTACGGCATCGTGTTCGCGGTTGCGCTGGGGCTCCTGGCGCGCCTGATGCCGACCCTGCAGGTGTTCTTCATCGCCATGCCGATGCAGCTCCTGGCCGGCTTCGCGCTGATGGCCGTGGGGCTGACGGCGATGATGCTGTTCTTCCTCTCGTCCTATGAGGAACGGATGTCGCTATTCGTCGGCGGGGGCTGACCGCCATGGCGGAAGAGCAGGACGATTCCCAAAAAACCGAAGACCCGACCAGCCGAAGGCTGGACGAGGCGCGCAACCGCGGCCAGGTCGCCAATTCCCGCGAGGTCAACAATCTGCTGATGCTGGGCGTGTTCTCGCTGTCGGTCCTGTTCTTCGGCGGGACCGCGGCGCGCGCCCTCTACAGCGCCTCGATCCCCTTCATCGAATCGCCGGACCAGGTGCCGGCGGATTTCGGGCACCTGATCCGCATCGGCTGGCATCTGCTGGGCGTGCTGCTGGTGGCGGGCGCGGTCCCCCTCGTGCTGGCGGTCGTTGCCGCGATCGGTGCCGGCTACCTGCAGTTCGGTCTGATCTTCTCGGCAGAAGGGATCATGCCCAAGCTGGACAAGATCTCGCCGCTTGCGGGCCTCAAGCGCATGTTCTCCACGCGCTCGCTGGCGGAGTTCGTGCGCGGGCTGCTGAAGATCGCCGTGGTGGCGTCGGTTGCGCTGTTCCTGATCGTGCCGGAGGTGGCGCACCTCAACAAGCTGATCGGCATGGAGATGGTGCAACTCCTGGCCGAGACCAAGGCGCTGCTGGCCAAGCTGCTGATCGGGGTGGTGGCGATCGTCGCCGCGATCGCGACCATCGACGTGATCTACCAGCGCATGCAGCATCTGCGCGAGATGCGGATGTCGCGCCAGGAGATCAAGGAGGAGTTCAAGGAAACGGAGGGCGACCCGCTGATCAAGGGCCGGCTGCGCCAGCTGCGCATGGAGCGCACCCGCCGGCGCATGATGGCCCAGGTGCCGCAATCCGATGTGGTTGTCACAAATCCGACCCATTACGCGGTGGCGCTGAAATACGATCCCGCGACCATGGCGGCGCCCCGGATGGTGGCCAAGGGCGTCGACAAGGTGGCGCAGAAAATCCGCGAGATCGCCAGGGAGCATAGCATCCCGGTGGTCGAGAACCCGCCGCTGGCGCGCGGGCTCCACGCGGCAGTGGATGTAGACCAGGAAGTGACGCCGGAGTTCTACAAGGCGGTGGCGGAAGTCATCAGCTATATCTTCAAGCTGAAGCGGCGGCGGCTCTAGGGGCCTGGTGCGCGGACGGGCGCTTTCGGTTATGATGGAACGGGTTGGGGATGGGGGTCGTTGTTCATGCACCGCTTTAGCGGAGCAGGCGTCGCGGGCAGCGCGGCGCGGATAGGGGATGCCAGGGCATGACCTGGTCTTGGGAGCTCGGGCTGTTCGTCGCGATTTCGGTGCTGGCCCTGGTGCTGGCGCTGATCGCGTGGCGCCGGCGCTACATCGCCGACCTGCTGGAAGCCAGCCTCAATGCCACCCACCAGGGCCGCCAGGTGGTCGACCGGACCGGCGCGGTCAAGTTCTCCAACAACGCGTTCCGCCGCCTGTTCGGCGACGAGCCCCTGCCGCTCAACGTCATCCTGGAGCGCCGCGCGTTCGACGCGACGGCGCGCGCGGCGCTGGAGCGGATCGAGCACGCGCTGGAGGAGCGCGGCGAGGCGCATGGCGATGTCGCAATCCTGGCGCCGGAAGGCAAGCGCGAAATCCTCGCGGTCTTCGCCAACCGCCTGACGCGCTTCGGCGACCACATGTCGTGGGGCGTGGAGGTCATCACCACCCAGCGCGAGATCGAGGAGTATATCCGCTCCGACCATGAGAAGTTCGCGGACCTGATCGAGAACGCGCCGGTCGGGTTCTATTCGGTCGACGAATCGGGGCGGTTCCTGTTCGTCAACTCGACGCTTGCACACTGGCTCGGCCTCGATGTCGAAGTCGAGGCGCAGCATCAGCTTCGCCTGCATGACCTGGTCTATCCGCGGCCGCCGGATTCCATCCCCGCCTTCGCCCCGTTCTCCGACCCGTCGTCGCGCAGCGGCGAAGTGACCCTGCTGGGGCCGAACGGCCGCAAGCTGTTGGTCTATGTGCGGCAGGACGTGGTCAACGTGCAGGGCGTCGACCCCACCGGCAAGGCCGGCATCCGCACCCGCTCCATCGTCCACGACCTGACGCGCGAGCGCGAGTTCGAGCGCGCCTTGCAGGCGTCAGAGCAATACTTCCAGCGCTTTTTCGAGGAGGCGCCGACCAGCATCCTGCTGCTCGACGCCGAACGCAAGGTCGAGCAGTTGAACGTTGCCTTCACCAACCTGTTCGGCGAGATGGTGCCGGTGGGCGCCGGCCTTGCAGCGCTGGTGGCGGCGGAGGATCTGCCCCAGGCGGAGGAGCACCTGCGCCGGGTGGTGCAGCTCGGGCGCGCCGCCCTGCCGATCACGGTGCGGCTGAAAGGCAAGCGCCAGCCCAGCGTCATCGTCTATGCCTCGCGGCGCGAGGACAAGGGCCAGACCGTCGGCTTCATCCTGCACCTGATCGACACCACCGAGCAGAAGCGGCTGGAGGCGCAGTTCGCGCAATCGCAGAAGATGCAGGCGGTCGGCCTGCTGGCGGGCGGCATCGCGCACGATTTCAACAACCTGCTGACCGCGATGATCGGCTTCTGCGACCTCTTGCTGCTGCGCCACCGCGCCGGCGACCAGTCGTTCGCCGACATCATGCAGATCAAGCAGAACGCCAACCGCGCCGCCAACCTGGTGCGCCAGCTGCTCGCCTTTTCGCGCCAGCAGACGCTGCAGCCGCGCGTGCTGCAGGTGACCGACGTGCTGGCGGAGGTCTCGCACCTGCTGCGCCGCCTGATCGGCGAGAACATCGAGCTCGCCATGGTGCATGGCCGCGACCTCTCCGCGGTGCGTGTCGACCAGGGCCAACTCGAGCAGGTTATCATCAATCTCGCGGTCAATGCGCGCGACGCCATGCCGAACGGCGGGCATTTGCGCATCAAGACCGAGAATGCGGCGACCAAGGAACCGATCCAGCGCGGTGTGGAAATCATGCCGCCCGGCCGCTACGTGATGGTCGAGATCGCGGATACCGGGACGGGCATCCCGCCCGAGATCATGGATCGCATCTTCGAGCCGTTCTTCTCCACCAAGTCGGTGGGGTCGGGGACGGGCCTCGGCCTCTCCACAGTCTACGGCATCGTGC
The DNA here is from genome assembly GCA_035699005.1 of Dongiaceae bacterium. GTDB lineage: Bacteria > Pseudomonadota > Alphaproteobacteria > Dongiales > Dongiaceae > Dongia_A. The sequence goes on along the minus strand of DASSBF010000169.1, from coordinate 20,171 downwards.
GCCAGACCGGCGGCTATGTGTTCGTCGACAGCACGGTGGGCGAGGGCGCAACCTTCCGCATCTATCTGCCGGAGCACCAGGCCGAGGCTGGCAGCGTGCAGCGCATCGACGGCAAGGAAGAGGCGGCGCGCGACCTCACCGGCATCGGCACCATCCTTCTGGTGGAGGACGAGGACGCCGTGCGCCTGTTCAGCGCGCGCGCCCTGCGCAACAAGGGCTATCAGGTGCTGGAGGCGCGCTCCGGCGAAGCGGCGCTCGAGATCGTCGGCGAGCATTTGAACGAGATCGACCTCATCATCAGCGACGTGGTGATGCCGCGGATCGACGGCCCGACCATGGTGAAGGAGGTGCGCGCGCGCCGCGCCGACCTGCCCGTGATCTTCATTTCAGGCTACGCCGAGGATGCGTTCCGGCGCCGAATCGACGCCGGCGAAGAGGTGAACTTCCTGCTGAAGCCGTTCACCCTGAAGCAGCTCGCCGCCAAGGTGAAGGAAGTGCTTGAGCCGCATGCCGAGCGCAAGCGGGTTGCCAATTAACCATCTGACGTCGTTGTGTAATTCTTCTATGTTCTCGTTCTGATCTATTTTCTTTACAATGAGAACAAAACGTGTATATTCGGCCCCACGCACCAACGTCCAGGACTGCCCGGCTGCGGATTTGCCCAAGAGGGTTTGGCAGTCATCTCGATATGATCTAAGTGGGGGAGACGGCGATGTCGCTGAATGTCGTGAAATTGGCCGACAAGGAAGATATGGACAGGACCAAGGCGTTGGATGCCGCGCTCTCGCAGATCGAGCGGGCCTTCGGCAAAGGCTCGATCATGCGCCTGGGGCAGCGGGAGATCGCGGTCGAGGCGGAGGCCGTTTCAACCGGCTCGCTCGGCCTCGATATTGCGCTCGGGATCGGCGGCCTGCCGCGCGGGCGTGTCATCGAGATCTACGGCCCGGAAAGCTCGGGCAAGACCACGCTGGCGCTGCATGTGATCGCGGAAGCGCAGCGCGGCGGCGGCGCCTGCGCTTTCATCGACGCGGAGCATGCGCTCGATCCGAGCTACGCGACCAAGCTCGGCGTCAACATCGACGATCTCCTGATCTCGCAGCCCGATGCCGGCGAGCAGGCGCTGGAGATTGCGGATACCCTTGTGCGCTCGGGCGCGATCGACGTGCTGGTGGTGGATTCGGTCGCGGCCCTGGTGCCGCGCGCGGAGCTGGAGGGCGAGATGGGCGATGCCCATGTCGGCTTGCAGGCGCGTCTCATGAGCCAGGCGCTGCGCAAGCTGACCGGCTCGATCTCGCGCTCGCGCTGCATGGTGATCTTCATCAACCAGATCCGCATGAAGATCGGGGTGATGTTCGGCAACCCGGAAACCACGACCGGCGGCAACGCGCTCAAGTTCTATGCCTCGGTGCGCCTCGACATCCGCCGCATCGGCTCGATCAAGGACAAGGAGACGGTGGTCGGCAACCAGACCCGCGTGAAGGTGGTCAAGAACAAGGTGGCGCCGCCGTTCCGCGTGGTGGAGTTCGACGTGATGTATGGCGAAGGCATCTCCAAGACCGGCGAGCTGATAGACCTCGGGGTCGCGGCCAGCGTGGTGGAGAAGTCCGGCGCCTGGTTCTCCTACAACGGCCAGCGCATCGGTCAGGGCCGCGAGAACGCCAAGGCCTTCCTCAAGGAGAACCCGCAGGTGGCCGGCGAGATCGAGCAGAGGATCCGCGCCAATGCCGGCCTGGTTGCCGGCGCCATGATGGACAAGGGCCCCGCCGCCGAGGAATCGGCTGGCGAGTAGCAATTTCACTTAGTGGTCGCATTTTCTGCGCCGAACCGGTGACCACTTCGGCGGAAAATGCTCCAGGAGAACCCCAGAGAGCTCACCCCCCGAGCTCTCCCTTCGGGCGCGCCGATCCCCCATCGGTGCGCCCGCACCTTTTCAAAGTCGTGAAAGCCCCTCTCTCTTGATAGCGAGGTATCATGACCACAGCCTTCCAACTCCCATCTCGGCGTGGCCATTTTCTACTTGAACGTTCACGGCCGAGGACCGCAAACTCTGATCTAACTAGCGACTCGCAACGTGGCTTGGGCTGTGGCATTCGCCCGGCCTCATCAGCGAGTAGGGGCGCTTGTGAGACAAGATGTCGATGTTGTCGGTGGCGCAACAACTGGTGCTCGCGACTATCCCTCAGTTAGCAAAGAGCGCACCGCGGCCAAAGCTGTTACTTCCCACCGCAATGGCTTCACTCGTCATGAGGTGCGGGAGGGTGATGCCCGTGATCTGTCCTTTCTATCCGATGCAAGTGTGCATCTGATTTGCACTAGTCCACCGTACGCTTCGCTTATTGAGTATCCTGGGAACGCCGCTCAGTTGGGCAATATCGCGTCCTATGATGAGTTTCTCGATCAGATGGACCGAGTGTGGGCAGAATGCCTGCGGGTGCTCGTCCCAGGCGGGCGCGTGGCGTGTGTAGTTGGTGATGTGTGCCTTTCACGTAAGCAAGCGGGACGACATCACGTTCTACCGCTCTCGGCGGATTTCCAGGTGCGGGCGCGCAAGTTGGGTTTCGACAACCTCACGCCTATTCGCTGGCAAAAAGTGTCCAACATCAAACTTGAGGCATCCAGTTCGAGCAGATTTCTCGGTAAGCCAAATCTGCCGAACGGAATTGTCAAAAATGATCTTGAGCACATCCTATTCTTCCGGAAGCCCGGAGGTTACCGCAAACCAACGGCTTTGATGGAAAAGCGCTCGTTCATCAGCACAGAAGAATATTCGCGTCTATTCGTTCCAGTTTGGACGGACGTAACAGGCCAACAGCGGCGCAATCACCCTGCCCCGTATCCCGTTGAAATACCAAGGCGCCTAGTTCGGATGTTCAGCTTCGCGGGTGACACGGTGCTCGATCCATTTGGAGGGACTGCCTCAACTGCCATTGCCGCAATGGAAACAGGGCGGAACAGCGTAAGCGTTGAAATCGAGCCTCACTATGTCGATCTCATGGTCAAACGGCTTCGAGCTGAAAGCTCCACCAATGTCATTGAAGTTCTTCGGCGGTCGCCTGTCTCCAGTCCTCGTGAGTTGCGGAACGGTCGGTAGGCGAGAGAATGGCGTTTGAAGACGAGATTGCGTCTTACTTTGCCAAAGAGGGATATCACCCTCGCTCATCGAAGCACAGCGACCAGCAGTCGGATCTCATAATTCGCGACCTGGTTGCCCAATGCCCGCTGCTCCGCCGAAGAGCCGCCAGCGGCGAGGTGGTAGTCCAGCTAAGGCATCATCAGCAGGTAGCCTATGCAGATTGGGTGATCGACATCGCCTTGGGACGTGTGCGGGAGTTCCGGTTCCACCAGCAGACGGTGTAATCCGGCGCGCGCCGCCGATTCTCATTCAGATCGCTATTGAGCTTAAGTCGATTCTCACGGAGCATGGCAAAGCGAGAAAGAACCGGTTACGAGACTTCAACTCTTTCCATGGCTATGCCCACCAATATCATCCGCTAACGGTCGCTGCCGGATTTCTCGTCGTGAACGCGGCAGACCGCTTCTACTCTCCTTTGAGGGCACCTGATGACGTCACGGTTCATGGCAGCCCGCGCAAGCCGGCTCGGATCGTCGCCAAGGAAGCGGTGGACATTTTCCGATCAATTCACCTTCGCAACTCGGTTACCGACTTGCCGGGCATGGAGGCGGTTGGAGTGGTTGTAGTGGAGCACGATAACCTGAATGTGCACCCGACTCCGACAGCGTTTGATTTGCACCACAAGCTGACCCAGCTTTCACCGATTCCGCCAGGCATCCGCCTCGGCGACCCGCTTCATTTTCAGTCTATGTTTCAACGTATCTGTAACGCCTACACAGAGAGATTTCCGAGTTAGGGTTTTCTGTGGAGGCGCCAGGGCCACATCCGCGCATGGACCTGCTTGCCCAAGAAGAACCCTTCGATCTTCCGCCCTTGCCGCCGGCCCGGAAACACTAAATATTACCAGAGTGGTGCCGCCAGGTTGGGTCCTCCCGGAAACCCCGTTTTGCGGCATGTTTTTGCGTGATTGGACCATTTATGCAGACCGTCAACGACATACGCCGCCTGTTCCTGGAGTACTTCAAGCGCGAGGGGCACGAGGTCGTGCCCTCGAGCCCGCTGGTGCCGCGCAACGACCCGACGCTGATGTTCGCCAACGCCGGCATGGTGCAGTTCAAGAACGTCTTCACCGGCCAGGAAAAGCGGCCTTATGTCCGCGCCGCGACCGCGCAGAAATGCGTGCGCGCCGGCGGCAAGCACAACGATTTGGAGAATGTCGGCTATACCGCGCGCCACCATACCTTTTTCGAGATGCTGGGCAATTTCTCGTTCGGCGACTATTTCAAGGAGCGCGCGATCGACCTGGCCTGGCGTCTGGTGACCGACGAATACGGCCTTGCCAAGGACAAGCTGCTGGTCACCGTCTTCTCGGAGGACGACGAGGCCTTCAACCTGTGGCGCAAGGTCGCCGGCCTGCCGGACTCTCGGATCATCCGCATCCCGACCTCGGATAATTTCTGGGCGATGGGCGATACCGGTCCGTGCGGCCCCTGCTCGGAGATCTTCTACGACCATGGCGACAAGATCCCCGGCGGCCCGCCGGGCAGCCCCGATGCGGACGGCGACCGCTTCATCGAGATCTGGAACCTGGTCTTCATGCAGTTCGAGCAGGTGACCAGGGAAAAGCGTGTCAGCCTGCCGCGCCCCTCGATCGACACCGGGATGGGGCTGGAGCGCCTGGCGGCCGTGCTGCAGGGCAAGCACGACAACTACGACATCGACCTGATGCGCGCGCTGATCGAGGCATCGGCCGAGGCGTCGCACACCGATCCCGACGGGCCGTTCAAGATGTCGCATCGCGTGATCGCCGATCATCTGCGCGCTTCCTCGTTTCTGATCGCCGATGGCGTGCTGCCGTCGAACGAAGGGCGCGGCTATGTGCTGCGCCGGATCATGCGCCGCGCCATGCGCCACGCGCACCAGCTCGGCTGCACGGACCCGCTGATGTGGCGCCTGGTGCCCGCGCTGGTGCAGCAGATGGGCCAGGCCTATGAGGAGCTCATCCGCGCGCAGCCGCTGATCACCGAAACGCTGAAGCTGGAAGAGACGCAGTTCAAGCGGACTCTCGGCGCCGGCCTCAAGGAGCTGGAGAGCGCGGTCGCGAGCGGCGGCGGCCTCACCAAGGATGGCAAGCTTCTGGGCAGCGTGGCGTTCCAGCTTTCGGACAGCCGCGGCTTTCCGCTCGACCTCACGCAATCCATCCTGCGCGACCGCGGGATCGAGGTCGACGTCGACGGCTTCAATGTCGAGCTCGAGAAGCAGCGCGAGCGCTCGCGCGCGGCCTGGGCCGGCTCCGGCGAAGCGGCGACCGAAGCGGTCTGGTTCGATTTGAAGCAGCGCCTCGGCGCCACCGACTTCCTCGGCTACGCGACCGAGCAGGCGGAAGGCCAGGTGATCGCGCTGCTCAAGAACGGCGCCGAAGTGAAGTCTGCCAAACAGGGCGATGAGATCGCCCTCATCGCCAACCAGACACCGTTCTATGGCGAGGCGGGCGGCCAGATGGGCGACACCGGCACGCTGACCACCGCGAGCGGCGCGACCATCGCGGTCAGCGATGTGCAGCGCAAGGTCGGCGACCTGTTCGTCCACTACGGCAAGGTGACGAAGGGCGAGGTGAAGGTCGGCGACGCGGTCGAGATGAAGGTCGATGGGCGCCGGCGCTCCAGCCTGCGCGCGCACCATTCGGCGACCCACCTGCTGCACGAGGCGCTGCGCCGGCGGCTCGGCGCGCACGTGACCCAGAAGGGCTCGCTGGTCGCACCCGACCGGCTGCGCTTCGATTTCAGCCACACCAGGGCGATGACGCCCGAGGACATCGCGGTGGTGGAGCGCGACGTCAACGACCGCATCCGCGACAACGAAGCGGTCGAGACTCGCCTGATGACGCCGCAGGCCGCGATCGAGGCCGGCGCGATGGCGCTGTTCGGCGAGAAGTACGGCGACGAGGTGCGCGTCGTCTCGATGGGCGGCAAGCCCGCGAACGAGAACAAGGTGTTCTCGACCGAGCTGTGCGGCGGCACTCACGTGCGGCGCACCGGCGATATCGGCCTGTTCAAGATCGTGAGCGAGGGCGCGGTCGGCGCCGGCGTGCGCCGCATCGAAGCGGTGACCGGCGCGGCGGCGGAAGCCTATATCGCGGAGCAGCAGCGGTTGCTGAACGAAGCCGCGGCGGCCTTGAAGACGCTGCCGTCCGACCTCACGCAGCGCATCGCGGCGCTGCTGGACGAGCGCAAGCGCCTGGAGCGCGAGCTGACCGAGACGCGCAAGGCCGCGGCCACCGGCGGCGCCGGCTCAGGCCCCGCCTCCAAGCAGGTGAATGGCGTCACGCTCGCGGCGCGCCTGCTGGATGGCGTGCCGGCCAAGGAGCTGAAGGGCATGGCCGACGAGATCAAGCGCCAGATCGGCTCCGGCGTGGTCGCGCTGGTCGCCACCAGCGACGGCAAGGCTTCGCTGGTGGTCGGCGTCACCGACGATCTCACCAAGCGGTTGAGCGCGGTCGAACTGGTCAAGATTGGCAGCGCGGCGCTGGGCGGGCAGGGGGGCGGTGGCCGTCCCGACATGGCGCAGGCCGGCGGCCCCGATGCCGCGCGCGCTGGCGAAGCGCTCGCCGCGATCGAGCGCGCCATCGGCGCAGGGGCAAAGGCAGCAGAGTAGGGCTTGGGCGACTACCGCGGCGCGAACAACGCGTTGATCGCCGGATAGGCCATCGCGCCATCGCCCAGCGGTTCCGACTTGCCGGACTTCAGGAAATCCGCTGCCAGCGCGGCTGCCTTGCCCCACAGTGCTTGGGCGATCCCGGATCCCGCGCTGAGGCGGCGCACGCCGAGGCGCACCAGTTCATCCGCTGCAGGGAGGCCGGGCCACGCCATGACGTTCAGCGGCAGGCCGGCCTCGGCCGCAACCGCACGAATCTCACCGGGGTCGCGCAGGCCGGGAACGAAAATCCCGCTGGCGCCGGCGTCGCGGTAGAGCTGCGCGCGCGCCAGCGTCTCCGTCACGCGCTCGTCCTCGGGCGCGAGGCCGCGCAGGTAGACGTCGGTCCGGGCGTTCACGAACAGGTCGATCCCGAAATGATTGCCGGCGCGCAGGGCGCGCTCGATCTTGAGGCACAGCAGGTCTGGCGCGTTGCTGCCGTCCTCGATGTTGATGCCGACCGCGCCCGCCTCGACCACCTTGGCGATGGTCTCCTCGACCGCCGCGGGATCGTCCGAATAGCCGCCTTCGACGTCGATCGTCAGCGGCACGCGGATCGCGCGCGCAACGGTGGCGATCGTGGTGACCAGCAGCCGGACCGGCAGGGAATCGCCGTCTGGATAGCCGTGGGTCCAGGCGACGCCGGCGCTGGTGGTGGCGACCGCCTTGGCGCCCAGGCTTTCCATCAGCCGCGCGCTGCCGGCGTCCCAGGCATTGGGCAGCAGCAACGGCTCCGGCCCCTGGTGCAGGCCGTGGAACGTCGCGGCAGTCTCGGCGCGTGCGGTCATCGGGAACTCCCTCGTGAAGGACTCTCTGGAGAAGCCTGGCGCTCGTGCTCCAGCAGCCAGCGTTTGCGTTCGATGCCACCGCCATAACCGGTGAGCGACCCGTTCGTTCCGATCACGCGATGGCAGGGCACGACCACGCTGACCGGGTTGTCGCCGTTGGCGTGGCCGACGGCACGTACCGCTTTCGGATGGCCGACACGCTGCGCCAACGTCGCATAGGAAATTGTCTCGCCGCACGGGATGGAGCGCAATGCCTTCCACACAGATTTCTGGAACGCGGTGCCGCCGGTCGCGACCTTGAGGGGATCGATCGCGCCAACTTCGCCGTCGAAGTACGCGCGCAACGCACCGCTCAAGCCCGCCGGGTTGCGCGCTGGCTTCAGCGCATAGCCATCCTTGCCGTAGTGCAGGCGAAAGGCCTCGCGCATGCGATCGTCATGATCGGTCCACTCGACCGCGCGCAGGCGTCCATCCTCGTCGGCCACGATGCCGAGTTCGCCGATCGGCGTCCTGATTCGATCGATCAATAGCGTGAGAGGTCTAACCATGAGCGGCCTGGTCCGCGGCCCACAGATGCTGCGCGGCATAGGCCCGCCACGGCCGCCAGGTTTCGGCGCGATCCTGCAGCCCGGCGGGGCTTGGCCGGGCGCCAACCCGGATGGCGGCGCCGCGCAGCAGCCCGATGTCGCTGGCGGGGAACGCGTCGGTTTCGCGCACCGCCCGCAAAGCGATGTAGTGCGCCGTCCATTCGCCGATGCCGCGGATCGCGCGCAGCCGCGCCACCGTCTCCTCGACCGTGCCTTGCGGCTGGAACAGGGACGGGTCCTGCAGCGCCGCTTGCGCCAGCGCTGCCAGAGCATTCCTGCGCGCGCCAGGCATGCCGATGGCGGAGAGGTCGGCCGCCGCCACCTGTGCAGCGGTCGGAAACGCGAGATGCAATGCCGGCCTGCGAAGCTGCTCGGCGCGCAGCGGCGTGCCGCAGATCTGCGCCAATCGCCCAGCCAGCTTGCGCGCGGCCGCCACCGTCACCTGCTGGCCGAGCACGGCGCGCACCGCCAGCTCGAAGCCGTCCCAGCCGCCGGGCGCGCGCAGGCCGGGACGCTCGGCGATGAGGGGCGCCAGCAGCGGATCCTGCGCGAGATGGGCGCCGATCGCGCCGACATCGGCGCCGAGGTCGAACACCCGGCGGATGCGCGCGATGATCCCGGGCAAGGCGTGCACGCTGGGGAAGCGGATCGTGGCCTCGAGGCTCGCCTGCGCCGGCCGGTGCCTGATCTCGACCGATCCGGTCAAACCGTCCTGCAGCACGGTCCGGCAATAGGTCTCGCCCTCGATCCACTCGACGCCGTCGATGGCGCGCGCCTTGAGGAACCCGAGCATCGCGTCCCAGTCGTACGGCGGCCGATAGCTGAGGCGCACCGTGACGCCGATCTCGCCGACCGAGCCTTCCGGCAGGGCGAGCACCGTCTTGCGGCGCAGCGCGCTCGGCGGGCGGCGGAACAGGTGCTGGAACGTCTCGTTGAACCGCCGGATGCTGCCGAAGCCGGCTGCCATCGCGATCTCGCCCATCGGCAGGCGCGTATCGTGGATGAGCTGCTTGGCGAACAGAACGCGCCGGGTCTGCGCGACCGTGATCGGCGAGGCGCCGAGATGCTGCCGGAACAGCCGCCGCAACTGCCGGCCGCCGACGCCGAGCCGCTCGGCCAGCGCATCGATGGTGGACCCCTCGCCGTCGAGCGCGCCGTCCGCGATCAGGGCGAGGCCGCGCGAGACCGTGTTGGACGTGCCGCGCCAGGAACCGAGGTCGGGCGCGGTTTCGGGCCGGCAGCGCAGGCAGGGGCGGAAGCCCGCTTCCTGCGCCGCCGCCGCGCTGGGGAAGAATCGGCAGTTCTCGAACTTCGCCGAGCGCGCCGGGCAGATCGGCCGGCAATAGATCCCGGTCGAGGTGATGCCGACGAAGAACCGGCCGTCGAAACGCGCGTCGCGGCTTTTGAGCGCCCGGTAGCAGGCTTTCGAGTCAAGCTGTTCCATGGACCGATGATGCCACCGCTTTTTCGCCAAGGCTCGCGGTTTTCGGACATCGACATCAAGGCCAGAGAATCGCGGCAGGCTGCCCGTCCCGCGCAAGAGGGAAGGGGAAGTCTCCTGGGCGATACAGCTACTCGATCAGCCGGCGCCACCAGCCGCGCTTGCGCGGGCCCTGGTCGGCGTCTTCGCCGGCGGTCTGCTCGCTTTCGCCGCCGACCGCGATGACCTGCGCCGGCGGGGGCGCGGCGACAGGCTGCTGCGCGGGTGCCGGCTCGCGCGCGGAGATCGCGGCATGCGAAATCTCGACTGCGCTCACGGCTTCCGCGGCCGGCGCCGCCTTCTCATCATCCCGCCGGCGCGGCCGCCGAGACCGCCGGCGTGGCTGCGGCTCGGTTGGTTGCGGGTTGTCCTTCGCCTCTTCGCCTGCGGTTTCCGTCTCCGTCCGGTCGGCGGCCTCGCCGCTCAGCGGCAATGCCCGCTGTGCCCATTGCTCCGGCAGGTCGGGCAGCTCCGGCTGATCGCCCAATCCTGGGGCTGGCTGGGCCGCTGCCTCGCCGGATTGCGGGCGATCCTGCCAGCCATGCGCGCGCGGATGAACCTCGCCTGATTGATCGCGATCCGGCCGGCGCGACCGTCGGCGACCGCCCCTGCGTCCCCGCCGCCGGCGGCGGCGCTCGCCGCCAGCCGCCGTTTCCTCTGCGCCTTCCCGGCCGGATGCGTCCGCGGCATCCTCGTCTTCCTCGGCAAAGGTCTCATCCTCTGCGCTGACGGCCAGTGCCACGATTGGCGCCGCCGCCCCTTCGTCAGCCGGCTCCGGGCGCTGGGCCGCGGCCCCCGGGGCTGCCGCATCCTCGCTGGATTCGCTCTCGGTGAACTCGTCGGCGCGGAACTTGCCCCCGCGGCCACGCCGCCGGCGCCGCCGCCGACCGCCGCGTTCACGCTCGCCGTGGGGGGCGGCAGCGGCCTCTTGGGCATCCTCCGCCGCTTCTGCTTCCGCCGGCTCGGCTTCGAGTTCCTCGGGCAGGACCTCCTCCGGCTCATCCTCGATGACCGGCGCGGCCTGGATCGCGCGCGGCTGGACCTCTTCGCCCGGATTGAGCTGCTTGATGCGGTCGAGGCGGTACTCCGGCGGCGTCAGCTCGTCGTCGGCCTGCAGATAGACCCGCACCCCGCGGCGCTGCTCCATCTCCTCGATCGCGCGCCGCTTGTGGTTCAGCATGAACAAGGCGACCGCGCCCGGCACGAAGATCGTGACGCCGGGGCTGAAGTTGCGCGCGATCTCCTCCTCCGCCATGCGCAGGACGTGGAGGGCCGTCGATTCCACCGACCGCACGCGGCCGGTGCCGTGGCAGTGGGCGCAGGCCTCGGTGCTGGCTTCCACCAGGCTGGGATGCAGGCGCTGACGAGACATTTCCAGCAGGCCGAAGGTGGAGATGCGGCCGATCTGGATGCGCGCGCGGTCGTTCTTCAGCGCTTCCTTCAGGCGCCGCTCGACCTGCGCATTGTTGCGGTTCTCCTCCATGTCGATGAAGTCGATGACGATCAGGCCGGCGAGGTCGCGCAGCCGGAGCTGGCGCGCCACCTCCTCCGCAGCCTCGACATTGGTGCGCAGCGCCGTCTCCTCGATGTTGCGCTCGCGGGTCGCGCGGCCTGAGTTGACGTCGATCGCCACCAGCGCCTCGGTCTGGTTCAGCACGATGTAGCCACCGGAGCGCAGATGGACGACCGGCTCGTGGATCGCGGCAATCTGGCTCTCGATCTGGTAGCGCTGGAACAGAGGCTGCTGCTGGTCGCGATAGGCCTGGACCCGGCGAGTATGGCTGGGCGTCAGGGTGCGCATGAAGGCGCGGGCGCCGCGATAGGCCTCCTCGCCCGCGACCATGATATCGCCGATGTCGCGGGTGTAGAGGTCGCGGATCGAGCGCTTGATGAGGCTGGCTTCCTCGTAGATCAGGGCCGGCGCGGAGGATTTCAGCGTCACTTCGCGAATCTCGTCCCACAGCCGCAGCAGGTATTCGAAGTCGCGCTTGATCTCTGGCTTGGCGCGTTCCATGCCGGCGGTACGCACGATCACCGCCATGCCTTCGGGCGCGTCGAGATCGTCTATGATCGACTTGAGGCGCTTGCGGTCGTTGACGCTGGTGATCCGCCGCGAGATCCCGCCGCCGCGGTCGGTATTCGGCATCAGCACGCAATAGCGCCCGGCCAGCGACAGATAGGTGGTCAGGGCGGCGCCCTTGTTGCCGCGCTCCTCCTTGGTGACCTGCACCAGCAGGATCTGCCGGCGCTTGATGACCTCCTGGATCTTGTAGCGCCGCAGGTTGCGCTGCCGGCGCCGCCGCGCCCGCTCCTCGTCCACGTCCGGATCATCCTGCTGCGCCGGCTCTTCGCCGCCGATCACGTCGACGACCTCCGCCGCGGTCTGGACTTCCACCAGCTCCGCTTCCGCCTGTGCCGGCAGGTCGGCATCGCCGCCTGCGGATTCGCCCGAATGATCGGCGGGCCTCACGTCCGCTGCGCTGCCGGCGGATGCGGCTGCTTCCTCCGCCGCCTCGACGCTGTCGGCGAACGTGCCGGGAGCGCCGGCGGCGGCGTCCTCCACCGGCGCGCTGCGGAGCTCGAAGCGCGGCGTTTCCAGCGCGGCGCTGCCCGGCTGTGCCTCGGGTTGCTCCCAGGGAGAGACGAGCTCTTCGCCGTGCGGCGCGTGCTCCAGCAATTCGCCCTGGCTTGCGGCACCTGGCTCCTCGGCTGGCACGATCGCCGTCCCGGCTTCGGCCCCTCGCGGTTCGGCCACCGCGATGGATGCCGACCGGGCTTCGCTGGCGTGCTGCCAGACATTGTCGGAGCTTTCGGGATCGCCGTTCGGTGCCACCGCGGCACTGGCGTCCGGCCCTCCGGATTCGCTGTCGGGCGCCTCGCCGAGGCTGTTCTCGGGGACCGCCGCGTCCACGCCGGCATGGTCGTCATGGCGCTCGGCCGTATGCCGCGGGCTGGCCTCGTCATCGTCGTCGTCGCGATCGTCGTCGCGTGCGGCCTCGCGCAGCAGCTTTTCCCGGTCGGCCACCGGAATGCGATAGTAGTCGGGATGGATTTCGCTGAAAGCCAGGAAGCCGTGGCGGTTACCGCCATACTCGACGAACGCCGCCTGCAGCGACGGTTCGACGCGCGTTACCTTGGCGAGATAGATATTCCCTTTGAGCGGGCGGCGGCTGGCAACCTCGACGTCAAATTCTTCCAGCTTCTTTCCGTCGACCACCGCGACCCGGGTTTCTTCCGGGTGGGTGGCGTCGATCAACATGACCTTGGCCATCGTGCGTAGACTCCTCAACGCGCCAAACGTCGCCCGCATCAATTGCGGGCGGCGGCGCGAAACTCGCGGTTGAATTCCAGGTGTGCGACATGACTACCTGTGGCTAACGGACATCCCAGCCGGCGCCTTCCTCTCTCGATGAAAGTGCGGTGGCCGGGTCGCCCCAAACGTCCCGGGTCGCCTTTTCCGATGAAGTCCCATCCCTGGGCGGATCACCGGAACGCGGCGCAAACCGGAACTCACTGACTCGGCGATCCAGTCGCCTGCGGATTCATCATTGTTTAAGCCTAAGAATGGCTTAATGACGATCAGGCGACTCTCAGCCGGGCCGGCCGCAGCATAGGCGGCGAGGGCAGGCGTGACAACGCCAATCGACGAAAATTGGCAGCGCCGGTCGAGTCCACCCTGAAAAGTGTTGATTCGCAGTGTGTTACAGGTATATATTGCGGTTGATTCACCGGAGTCGGGGCTAAATGCGCGCAATTGGCTGGATTCTTGGCCTGTTGTTTCTTATCGGGGGGGCTGCGGCGGCGACCGCCAAGCCGGCCATCACCGATGCGCGCCTGGGCGTCGAACCCGGTCTCACGCGGGTCGTGATCAGCCTGACACAGCGCAGCGATTTCCGCGTGTTTACCCTTGCGGACCCCTATCGCGTGGTCATCGATCTCAGCGAGGTCGACTGGAAGGTGCCGAGCGGTACCAAGCTCCAGGGCCAGGGACTGGTGGCGGGCATGCGCTATGGCCTTTTCAAGGCCGGCACGTCGCGGGTCGTTTTGGATCTGATGAAACCCTCGGAGGTCGCCCGCGCCGAATTCGTGCCGCCCCAGAACGGCGATCCGCTGCGCCTGCTGGTCGATCTCAGGCCGATCGCGGACAGCCAGTTCCGCGCCCACCTGCAGACGGCGGTCATCAGCTATTCGGCCCTGGCTTCGATCGCGCCGGCCACCAAGCCGGCCAAGACGCCGGCGGGCTCCGGCGGGACGGGGCTTGTCGGCGGCACCGCCAGCGCCGCCAAGCAGCCGGCCGAAGAGCCGAAGCGCGGCAAACCCCTGATCGTGATCGATCCGGGCCACGGCGGCATCGATCCGGGCGCGATCGGCGCAAATGCAACCGAGAAGGAGCTGACCCTCGCGGTCGCCAAGGCGGTGAAGCAGGAGCTGGAGGCGACCGACAAGTTCCGGGTAGTCCTGACCCGCACGACCGATGTCTACATCCCGTTGCGCGACCGCTTCGGCCTGGCGCGGGAAAAGGGCGCCGACCTGTTCATCTCGCTGCACGCGGACTCCCACAACGATCCGACGACGCGCGGCGCCTCCGTCTACACCCTGTCGGAGAAGGCCTCGGACGCCGAGGCCGAGGCCCTGGCCACCAAGGAGAACAAATCCGACATCATCGCGGGTGTCGACCTCAGCAAGCAGAGCAACGTCGTCAGCAATATCCTGATCGACCTGGCGCAGCGCGACACCAAGAACATGTCGACCCGGTTCGCGACCCTGCTGGTGCGCGAGCTCAAGGAACAGACGCTGCTGCTGGGCAACACCCATCGCTATGCTGGCTTCGCCGTCCTGAAGGCGCCGGACGTGCCGTCGGTGCTGATCGAGATGGGCTACATCTCCAGCAGCAAGGATGAGGCGCTGCTGACCAGCGCCGAGCACCAGCGGCGGCTGGCCAAGGCGGTCCGGCAGGCCGTGGAGAACTATTTCTCCTGGCAGGAGCTGGTGCGGCGCAACTGAGGCGGAACCTGGGACGATCGGGTCCGTTGTGGGGCCATGGCTTGCGCGCCAAGCGCCTGCGCCGTCATAATTAAACCTTGATCTTGGGTCATCCCTTGGATAAGGCGGACGCACGAAACAGGGCGCTGCGACGCCCGACATCCGAGTGCATTTGCCGCGGCGTATTGAACAATAGGGGGCCAGGGCCGGCCCGGTCATGCGACTGATCAGAATTCTCTCGTTCCTGTTCGGCGCGCTGATCTTCTGCGGCGCCGTCGGCGCAATGGCCCTGTGGCTGGTCTATGACCATTTCTCGCAAGGCCTGCCCGACGTCAACCAGCTCGCCAGCTACAATCCGCCGGTGGTGTCGCGCGTCTATGCCGGCGACGGGCGGCTGCTCGCCGAATACGCCACCGAGAACCGCGTCTTCGTGCCGATCAGCGTCATGCCGAAGCGGGTCATCAACGCCTTCCTCGCAGCCGAGGACAAGACCTTCTACAGCCACCATGGCGTCGACCTGCCCGGCGTGATCGCCGCGGTGTGGACCAACATCAAGAACTATGGCGACCGCCGGCCGGTCGGCGCATCCACCATCACGCAGCAGGTTACCAAGAACTTCCTGCTGTCGAACGAGCTGTCGTACAAACGCAAGATCCGCGAGATGATCCTGGCCTTCCGGCTGGAGAAAGTGTTCAGCAAGGACAAGATCCTCGAACTCTACCTCAACCAGATCTATCTCGGGTCCGGCAATTACGGCGTCGCCACGGCGGCACTGAACTATTTCAACAAGTCGCTGGACGAGCTCACGATCGGCGAAGCCGCCTATCTGGGCGCGCTCCCCAAGGCGCCGAACAACTACAACATCGTGCGCGATCACGAGGCCGCGCTCGACCGGCGGAACTGGGTGATCGACCGGATGGCGGAGGATGGGCACATCACGCAGCAGGAGGCGGCCGCCGCCAAGGCCGAGCCGCTCGAGCTGCATGCGCGGGACGCGACCGAGCATGTGACGGCGGACTACTTCGCCGAAGAGGTGCGGCGCGAGATCGTGCAGCGCTTTGGCGAGGATGGCCTCTACAACCAGGGCCTTGCGGTCCGCGCGACGGTCGATCCCCGGCTGCAGGAGATCGCCGACCGGGTGCTGCGCGAGCATCTGGTGGCCTACGACAAGACCAAGGGCTATCGCGGCCCGCTCCAGCATGTCGAGAGCGTGACGGACTGGCAGAAGACCATGCAGGGGCTGCCGCCCATGCCGTGGCTCTACGACTGGAAGCCGGCGATCGTGATCGAAGCGACAAAAGCGGTGGCCAAGATCGGGTTCAAGGACGGCACCACCGGCGCGATCCAGGTCGCCGATCTCGGCTGGGCGCATCCCCGCTCCCCCGACGGCCAGCTCGGGCCGTCGCCCAAGGCGACCACCGATGTGCTCAAGGTCGGCGACATCATCGCGACGGAGCCGCTGGTGGAGGACGGCAAGCTGGTCGAAGGCCGCTACGCCCTGCGTCAGGTGCCGGAGCTCAGCGGCGCGATGATCGCGATGGATCCGCATACCGGCCGCGTGCTGGCAATGACCGGCGGTTGGTCCTACCAGCAATCCGAGTTCAACCGCGCCACCCAGGCGATGCGCCAGCCCGGTTCGTCGTTCAAGCCGATCGTGTATCTCGCGGCGCTCGAGGCGGGCTTCACGCCCTCGACCATGATCCTCGATGCCCCGATCGTGATCGACCAGGGACCGGACCTGCCGCTATGGCGGCCGGAGAACTACGCGCAGGACTATCTCGGCGCGGCCACCATGCGCCGCGGCCTGGAGAACTCGCGCAACCTGATGACCATCCGGGTTGCACAGACGATCGGCATGGCCAAAGTCGCGGAGATGGCCAGCCGCCTCGGCGTCATCGACAACATGCAGCAGACATTGGCGATGTCGCTCGGCGCCGGCGAGACCACGGTGCTGCGCCTGGCAGGCGCCTATGCCGAGATCGTCAACGGCGGCAAGAAGATCGAGCCGACCTTCATCGACCGGGTGCAGAACAGCCAGGGGGTGACCGTCTACCGCCACGACCAGCGGCCATGCGACGGCTGCCAGGAAGCGAGCTACGGCGGCGAACCGCCACCGGAGATTCCGGACACCCGCCCGCAGGTACTCGATCCCATGACCGCCTACCAGATGGTCTCCATGCTGGAGGGCGTCGTGCGGCGCGGCACCGGCAGCGCGGTCAAGGCGGTGGGCAAGCCGATCGCCGGCAAGACCGGCACCACCAACGACGGGCGTGACGTGTGGTTCATGGGTTTCTCGCCCGACCTGGTGGCCGGCGTCTATCTCGGCTTCGACCAGCCGCGCTCGCTGGGCGAGAAGGCGACCGGTGGCCGCTATTCGGCGCCGATCTTCCGCGACTTCATGGTGGAGGCCCTGAAGGACAAGCCGGCCACGCCGTTCCGCGTCCCGCCGGGCATCCGGCTGGTGCGGGTCGATTACTACACCGGAGAACGCGCAAGTGCGGGCTCCAGCAAGGTGATCCTGGAAGCGTTCAAGCCCGGCACCGAACCGACCGGCCAGCAAAACGTCATCCAGGGCGTCGCCAATTACGGCCAGGATGCCGGCTATGGCTCGATCATCCCGCTCGGGACCGCGGGAGAGGGCTACCAGGACCAGGGCGGCAGCTCCATCATCGATTCGACCGGCGCATACCCCGCCAGCCAGGGCGGCGCCGAGGGGCCAGCCGGTTCCGACAGTGACGGCCAGCAGGTGATCACCGGCGAGCCGAGCGAGCAATTGCCGGACGAGCAGAATGCGGGTCAGCCGCAGCCCGATCAGCAGAACGGCCAAGGCCAGCAACCGGCCGTGCAAGCGCCCGCCGTTGGCGAGGCGCCGGCGCAGTCCCTGCCGAAGCCTGCCGCGCCGGCCACCGACAGCAGCGGCGGCCTCTACTGAGGCTGCCCGAAGCTTGACCGGATTGCGCCGATTGGCCATGGTCGCGCGCCATTCGCCATACCGCCCACCGACGAGGCAAGATCATGCGTGCCGAAATTGAAGCTCTGGCGGGGGAGATCCGCTCTTCCCTGGCCCTGCTGAGGAGGCATCTTTGACTGGGACAATGCGCTTCGCCGGCTCGACGAGCTGAACGCATCGGCCGAGGACCCGCAGCTCTGGGACAGGCCCGAAAAGGCCCAGAGGACGATGCGGGAACGCACCCATCTCGCCAACGCCATCGAAGCCTATCGCGCCATGGAGCGCGAGCTCGAGGACGCGCTGACCCTGGCGGAGCTGGGCGAGGCCGAGGGCGACGCGAAGTCGGTGGACGAGGCGCAGGCGCAGCTCACCAAGCTGCGCGCCGAAGCGGCCAAGCGCGAGCTCGAATCCCTGTTGTCGGGCGAGGCGGACCAGAACGATTGCTATCTCGAGGTCCATGCCGGCGCCGGCGGCACCGAGGCGCAGGACTGGGCGGAGATGCTGCTCCGTATGTATGTGCGCTGGGCGGAGCAGCACGGCTACAAGGTGGACTGGCTGGAGGAAAGCCCGGGCGAAGAGGCGGGCCTCAAATCCGCCACCATCGAGGTCAAGGGCGGCAACGCCTATGGCTGGCTGAAATCGGAGTCGGGCGTGCATCGCCTGGTGCGCATCTCGCCGTACGATTCCAATGCCCGGCGGCACACCAGCTTCTCCTCGGTCTGGGTCTATCCGGTGGTCGACGACAACATCGAGGTGGAGATCCTGGACAAGGACCTGAAGGTCGACACCTTCCGCGCCTCGGGCGCAGGCGGCCAGCACATCAACAAGACCGATTCGGCGATCCGCATCACACACATGCCGAGCGGCATCGTGGTCGCCTGCCAGGCCGACCGCTCGCAGCACCGCAACCGCGCCATGGCGATGCAGATGCTGAAGGCGCGGCTCTACGAGGCCGAGCTGAAAAAGCGCGAGGAGGCCGCGGCGGTGCAGGAGGCGCAGAAGAGCGACATCGGCTGGGGCCACCAGATCCGCTCCTACGTCCTGCAGCCCTACCAGATGGTGAAGGACCTGCGCACCGAGGTCGAGACCAGCGACACCGGCGGCGTCCTGGACGGCGACATCGACCGCTTCCTCACCGCCTCCCTCGCCGCGAAAGTGCACGGCGGCGAGCAGAGCGCGTAGACACCTCGCGCTCCTCTTATCTGTCATCCCGGCAAAGCAGCGAAGCTGCGCAGAGCCGATAGTTCAGCTGCGCGGAGGGAAGGTATGGTCCCGGGTCGCGCTGCGCACGCCCGGGATGACAGAGAAATAGAGGTTGCTCAAGAAATGAGCGCTTGCGGTCCGGCTGCTCACTGAATGGGCGGCGATCCGCCGCGGGATCGCGATAATTCGCAGGGTTTCCCGGCATTCCGCGGTTGGCACGCCTGATGCAGTGCAGCACCCGGATCGTCACGCTTTTGAGAGAAGGGGACGGGAATGCTTCGTGTGGGCTTGCGCCGAGGACTGAGGGGGATCATCGCCGCGCTGGCGGCAAGTGTTGCGGCGGCGCCGGCCTACGCGCAGGAGCCGGCGATCGACACCGGCGACACCGCCTGGATGCTGACCGCAACCGCGCTGGTGCTGCTGATGACCATCCCGGGGCTTGCCCTCTTCTATGGCGGCATGGTCCGCAAGATGAACGTGCTCGCCATCATCATGCAGTCCTTCGCGACCTGCTGCCTGGTGAGCGTGCTGTGGACGATCGTCGGCTACACGCTGGCCTTCTCCGACGGCGGCCGGATCGTGGGCAACCTAGACAAGGTCCTGATGCGGGGCGTCGGGGTCGGCGCGGTCTCCGGCACGATCCCCGAAACCGTCTTCATGATGTTCCAGGCGACCTTCGCCATCATCACGCCGGCGCTCATCACCGGCGCGTTCGCGGACCGCATGAAGTTCAGCGCCATGATGCTGTTCGTCGGCGCCTGGTCGGTGCTGATCTACGCGCCGCTTGCGCACATGGTGTGGGCGCCGGGGGGCGTGATGTTCAACTGGGGCGTGCTCGATTTTGCTGGCGGCACCGTCGTCCACATCAGCAGCGGCGTGAGCGGCCTCATCGCCGCGCTCATGATCGGCAAGCGCAAGGGCTATCCTCGCACGCCGTTCGTGCCGCACAACCTCGTCTACACGGTGATGGGCGGCTCGATGCTGTGGGTCGGCTGGTTCGGCTTCAACGCCGGCTCCGCGCTCGCGGCCTCGCCCAACGCCGGCATGGCGATGCTGGTGACGCACGTCGCCGCCGCCACCGCCGCGCTCGCCTGGATGTGCTGCGAGTGGGGCGCCAAGGGCCAGCCCTCGGTGCTGGGCATCGTGTCGGGCGCAGTCGCGGGCCTGGTCGGCATCACGCCCGCATCCGGCTTCGTCGATCCGATGGGTGCGCTGGTGATCGGCATCGCGGCGGGGGTGGGCTGCTATTTCGCGGCCACGTTCGTCAAAAACCGCCTCGGCTATGACGACGCGCTCGATGCGTTCGGCGTGCATGGAATCGGCGGCACGATCGGCGCGCTGCTGACCGGCGTGTTCGCGACCATGGCGGTGAAGGGCGGCGATGCCGCCGTCGGCCTCATCGACGGCAATCCCG
>DASSBF010000168.1:0-36602 GCA_035699005.1 Dongiaceae bacterium | reverse complement strand
GGTCGACCTCGCGGCGGACCGCAGCCCGAATGGCCAGTTCCCGCGCGTGCGCATGCGCCGAAACCGGGCGGCCGATTGGTCGCGCCGGCTGGTGCGCGAGACCAGCCTCACGGTCAATGACCTGATCTGGCCGGTGTTCGTAAAGGATGGCGGGGCGAAGCGCGAGGCGATTCCCTCGATGCCGGGAGTCCATCGCCTCACCATCCCCGCTCTGCTCACCGACGCGGAGGAGGCCGCGAGGCTCGGCATTCCCGCCATTGCCTTGTTCCCCTATGTGCCGAAGGAGCAGAAGGACGAGCAGGCGAAAGAGGCGGTGCGCGCCGACAACCTGTGCAATCGCGCCATCCGCGCGCTGAAGAAGGCCGTGCCGGAGATCGGAATCACCTGCGACGTCGCGCTCGATCCCTTCACATCGCACGGCCACGACGGATTGATGAAGGGCGATCGCATCCTGAATGACGAGACTGTCGAGGTCCTGTGCCGGCAGGCGCTGGCGCAGGCGGACGCAGGAGTCGACGTGGTCGCGCCGTCCGACATGATGGACGGTCGCATCGGCCAGATCCGCGACGCGCTCGACGCCGCGGGCCATCAGTCGACCCTTATCATGTCCTATGCGGCGAAATATGCCTCGGCGTTCTACGGGCCGTTCCGCGATGCGATCGGCTCCAAGGGCGCGCTGAAAGGCGACAAGCGCACCTACCAGATGGATTTCGCCAACGGCGACGAGGCGATCCGCGAATGCGCGCTGGACGTCGCGGAGGGCGCCGACATGCTGATGGTGAAGCCCGGCCTGCCCTATCTCGACGTGCTGCATCGCGTGAAGCAGGCGTTCCGCATGCCGACCTACGCCTACCAGGTCAGCGGCGAATACGCGATGATCAAGGCGGCGGCGCAGAACGGCTGGCTCGACAACGACAAGGCCATGATGGAAAGCCTCGCCTGCTTCAAGCGCGCCGGTGCCGACGGCATCCTCACCTATTTCGCGGTCGAAGCGGCGCGGAAGCTGCGCGGCTAGCAGAGCGCCGTCGCAACCGAAACTGCCTTCGTGATTGTCGTCTGCCTGGACGTCACATCTCGCAAGCGATGGTGTCGAACACCTTGCACTTGTTCTTGGAGCAGTACCGTCCGTCGAGCGTCTCCGCCTTCACCTTGCGGCTGTCGACATCGTAGCTCTTGACCTTCGGGTATCCCTCCTTCTGGCACCAGGCGAGGGAGATCTCCTTGTGGTCGCCTTTGCCGCAATCGTCCTGGTCCAGTTCCTCGCACGCGAACAGGCGGTTGCCGTTGGCCGTCAGCGGCGGGTCATAGATTTTCTCTTGCGGATTGGTGGTCGCGGGATCGGGGTTGGTCGCGACGGTCACGCCGCTCTGCGGTTGGCGTACGGCCGTACCCATGCCGGGCTTCGGCGGCGGGAACACGAACAGGATGTTCGAGGCGATGGCGTAGACGTGGCCTTTCGGGCCGATTGCCGGCGGGTTAAGCCCACCGCCGACCCAGTCGAAGCGTGCCACCTCTGCCAGTGAATTCGCATCGTACGTGACGAAGCCGTCCTCGCCCGACACGAAAAGGTGAGTCTGCGATGCCGCCGCCGATGCGATCGACCGGCCGGCTCCGTTCATGCCGCTGAACGGCTTGCCGTCCTTCAGAATGACGACCTTGCCGGAGCCTTCGACCACCGCGACACGGCGGTCGGCCATCCGCGTCGGCACGGCCTGCGTGGTGATGTCCAGGGCGACTGGCGCGATCTTGTTGCCGTTCGGCCCCGCGAAGGCAATCCGGCCGCCGTTCACCGGTAGTTCCGCCCCGATGTTGTCCCGCTCCAATCCTTGAACGCCGATCACGGTGTGGCCATCCGGCAGGATCATGGGCGGCGTGCGCATGAATCCATCGTTGTCATGCACGCGGAAAATCTCGGTCAGCTGCTGGTTGGAAAACGTGAATCCGACCAGGTCCTTGTAGTGATCCGATACCAGGATGAAGGGCGTGCCACCGCCGGCGAACGTAAAGATGCCGACTCCGGGCGCGGGCGGAGTCTTCACCAACAGTGCTCCAGAGGGGGGCGGCGTGTATGGGCTGGCGCCGAGGCATACTCCCCATCCAACGACCGGAGCCAAGCATGACAAATCCATCCAGCTCGGGCGGCCCGATCCACCGACAACCTGGGGCGCGATGCTGATGACGACCTTGTCGTCGAGCACCTGGCCGGTGAGCGAAAAGGCGATCAACCTGACCGTATGTCCGCCGCCATACTTGTGCCGATAGAGCGCCGTTACCATGATGGCTTCGGCGCTCCCGGATCGCCAGATGTTGGGCGGCCCGAACGCGGCGGGACCGGACTCCTCGTGTGCGGGAAAGGCGATCTGGTTGAGCCACGCGCCGGTATTGTTGAAGTGGTGCAGCGTCGACGTCACCGTTGTCACCGGCGGGTCGACGCGATTGTCCCGGACCGTTCTCACACCGATCACATAGATCGAGCCGTCGGAGGCAATCGCGGGCGATGCGACGATGGACTGGCCGGGCTGGATGTCGCGGCTCCAGAACGGGCTGCCGTCGGCGTGGAGGGCGATCAGCTTTCCCTCGTTGGTCCCGAGATAGACCGTGCCATCGGGCGCAACGACCGGTCCCGCGCCGGGGGAGAATCGACCCAGGCCGGGCACCGAGACCGAGCCCTTGCCTGCCGGTGCGGTGGCGACATTGGCAAAGCCGCTGTTGTCCCGATTGCCATGGGCGAACTCCCAAGCCGAGGCAGGCGCGCTCGCCAAGGCGATCGCACCCGCAGCGCAAAGAGCGATCAATCGCGTGAGGGAGAAGTTTCGCAGAACCATTGGTCGGCCTCCACAACGCCACCAACGCGAAAGGATGCGTGCCCGTGCACGTCTCCGCGCTGGATGGATGCGCTCGAGATCGTCGTGTTCAAACCACGCACGCGGCGTCGCCGCGTTGATCGGCGCCGGCCAGCTTGCAGGAGCTGCTTTTTGCGGAGGCTTTCGGCATACGCCGTCGAAGCGGACGAGTGTCAGTGCGAGAAACAGGCCGGCGGCAGTACTGCCGGCGATGGATGGGCGCAGTTCCCAATGCCATGGTGCCCTCCCTCCAGGCGTCCACATGTGTAAACATACAACCAGACCTGGGAAATCCCAACACAAACCGGTGATGGGAGGCCATCGCCGCACAAATGCGTCGATATCGGAATGGGGAGCCATTCTCCTCCCCTGAGCCACATGCACCCCTGGAAGCCGCTGCGTCCATGGTCCGACGCCCTAGGTTGCCGCAAGAAACCTCAGCGCCACCTCGTCATGCCACGGCCGCTTCAGGCCGAGCGCGTGGAAGCCAACGTGGCCGCCCGACCAGGGCATCAGCAGGCGAACGTTCTTGAACTTGTCCCACGCGATCTCGCGGAAGGATTGCGAGGGGATCCACGGATCGTCGGCCGCGTGGATGACGAGCGTCGGCGTACGGATCGCACCGAGATGCGGGCCGGACGAGCATTGCGTGTAGTAGTCGAGCGCGTCGCGAAAGCCGTTGGCGGGCGCGACCACGCGGTGGTCGAAATCGAGGATCGACGAGATGTCGTCCGGGGATGGCCGCTCCTGCCGCATGCGGCCGAGCAGGTGATCGTGATAGCGGCGGTTGCGGCGCAGCGCGACGCATCGCTGGGCGGCATGCAGGTCGATCGGCGGCGAGACCGCGACCGCGGCACGCAGATGCGTGAGGCTGCCGCGCTCGGCCAGGTATTTGAGCAGCACGTTCGCGCCGAGGGAGTAGCCGATGGCGGCAAGTCCGTTGCCCGCCAGCGCGCCGCTCATGCTGCCTATCACGGCGAACAGATCGTCCGTGCGGCCGGCATGATAGAAATGTCGAGTGTTGCCGATGGTCGGTCCAGCCCCGCGCCAGTTGAGGCGCAGCACGGGATAGCCGGCACGGAGCAGTTCGCGCGCCGTCACGCGCATGTAGACGCTGTCCTGATCGCCGGTCAGGCCGTGCAGCAGCAGGACCAGCGGCCGCCCCCGCGCCTCCGCCGGCCGGTGCAGCGCGCCGACAAGCTCGTCGCCGGTGCCGTCTTTCATCGCGAACCGCATCTCTTCGCCGGGCCACGGCGCCAGGATGTCGCCCGGTGGGCGCAGGTGGTTGCGCACGGTCTGGAGATCGCCGCCGAACCAGGGCGGCAGCGGCACGAAGCGCGGCACCTCGATCATGGCTGTCCGGCGAGCCAGCTTTCGATCAGGGCGATCTGGTCCTCAGCCATCAGCGCGGGAGCATGGCCGATCCCCTGCAGCTCGATCAGCCTGGCGTGCGGGCCGCGGCCGGTCATCGCCTCCGCCGTCGCGGCGGCGAGCAGATCGGATTCGGCGCCGCGGAACACCAGCGTCGGAATCGCGATGCGGTCCCAGAACGCCCAGAGATCGACATCGGCGACGCCTTTCCTGACGTTCTCCGCGATCGCCGGATCGTAGGCGAGGCCGAATGTGCCGTCTGGCAGCCGGCGATGGCCGTAGCGCACTAGGTGCGCCCATTGCTCGTCGGTCAGCGGTCCGAATGGCGCGTGCACCTTTCGGATGTTCCGCTCCAGCGCCTCGAGCGAGGAGAAGCGGTTATCCAGCCCGACGTAGTCGGCGATGCGCTGGAGCGCCGCCTTGGGGATGATCGGCCCGACATCATTCATGAAGAGGGAGGCGAGCGGCGTCTTCGGCATCGCCGCCAGGAACATCCCGATAAGCCCGCCCATCGAGGTGCCGATCCAATGCACCCGCTCCACATCCAGCCGCGCGATCAGCGCGGCCATGTCGGCCTGGTACTGCGCGTAGCTGTAGTGCGCGGGGTCGGCGAGCCAGTCGCTGCCGCCGCGCCCGACCACATCGACCGCGATCACCCGGTAGCGCCGGCAGAGCCGCTCCGCCAGCCCGTCGAAATCATGCGCGTTGCGCGTCAGCCCATGCACGCACAGCACCGCCGGCCGCCCGTCGTTCGCGCCCCACTCCAGATAGCGCACGCGATGGAAGCCGGCGGGGCTGAGGCCGAGGAAGTGGTGCTCGGTGAACTGCACCATCGCCTCAGCACGCCCAATGACCCCCTCCCCCGAGCCGGGGGAGGGTTGGGGTGGGGGCGCGGCGGCTCCGCTTGACTCGCTTTTCACACGAGAGAACAACCCCCAGCCCAGCTTCGGCTAAGCTCGCTGCACTCGCCAAGCCTGCGCAACCCTCCCCCAACTTGGGGGAGGGGGGACTCAGAGCGATAGAGCAACGTCGAGTCATTACGCCACGTGCCCGATCGGGTGGTCGTGGACGGTGATCCAGGTCTCCGGATAGAAGCCGTTGAAGCGCGTGGCGTTGGCGTTGGAATAGGCGCCGAGGCAGTCGATCTCGATCCAGTCGCCCTCCTCGATGTCAGCCGGCAGCGGCGTCTTGTAGGGCAGGACGTCGAGCGAATCGCAGGTCGGGCCCGACAGCGAGAAATCGGCAAACTCGCGCGCCGGTTCGCCCTTCAGCCGCCACATCCGCGCCGGCAGCTTGACACCGCCCTGCACGGTCTCGCTCAGCGCGCCATAGATGCCGTCGTTGATGTAGAGCTTGTCCTCCTTGCGGAGCTGGACCTGGGTGACGAGCGAGACGCCGGCCGCGACCAGCGCGCGCCCCGGCTCGCACATCAGCACGCAATCGCGCCGCAGCTTGATGCGCTTCGCCCCTTCCTCGATCGCGCGCATGTAGTCCTCGAGCGGCGGCATGTTGGTGCCGAGATACTTGGCCGGGAAGCCGCCGCCGACATCGAGGGCGTGGATCTCGACCTTGGCCTTCTCGGCGATCGCGCCCGCCAGGTCGATCGCCGCGCCGTAAGCCTCCGGGTTCAGGCATTGCGAGCCGACATGGAAGGCAAGCCCGACCTGGCAGCCGCGGGATTTCGCCTCCCGCAGCAGCGCCGCGGCCTGGTCAGGAGCCGCCCCGAACTTGCTTGCAAGGTGATAGAGCGTGCCCTCCACCGGCGGCGTGGCGATGCGGACGAAGATGGTCAGGCCCTCCCCGCCGTCGGTTTCGTCGAGGATCTTCTCCAGCTCCTTGGGATGGTCGATGACATAGTTGTCGATGTTGTAGACGCGCGAGGCGGTCCCGATCACCGCCCGGCCCTTCACCGGATGCATGAAATAGCAGCCGGCGTCCGGCAGGCTCTCGCGCACCAGCGCGATCTCGGGCAGCGAGGCGGTATCGAAGTGGTGGATGCCGGCCTGATAAAGCGCGCGCAGCACCAGCGGGTGCGGGTTGCATTTCACGGCATAGAGCACGCGTCCCGGGAACAGCTCCAGGAACCGGCGCGCGGCTTGGGCGATGACGTGAGGGCGAAGGCAGAACACCGGATAGCTGGGCGTCAGCGCCTTCAGCATGGCCGGAACGTCGGCGAACTCCCTGGACATCTTGCTCCTTCTCGGCGCCTCGGCGGCGGCATGTCGCGTTTTTAGCGGAACCCGTCCGCCTTGTCGATGCAAGCGGGACTGGCTTCGGGCGGGCGATTCCGATATGAACCGACAAGCAACACCCGACGCGGAATTTTTCTGGGCATGACAATCGCGGGGCCGCTCTCCGGCATTACCATCGTCGATCTGACCCGGGTGCTCGCAGGACCGTTCTGCACGCTCCTGCTTGCCGACCTCGGCGCCCGCGTCATCAAGGTGGAGCAGCCCGGCAAGGGCGACGATTCGCGCGCCTACGGCCCCTTCATCAACGGCAAGTCCGGCTATTTCGTGGCGCAGAATCGCGGCAAGGAATCGATCGCGCTCGATCTCAAGCTGGCAGCCGACGCCGCGATCCTGCATCGGCTGCTGCGCAAGGCCGACGTGCTGGTGGAGAATTTCCGGCCCGGTACTATGGATCGGCTGGGCCTCGGCTGGGACACCCTGAAGGACCGCTATCCGCGCCTCGTCTACGCAGCGACCTCGGGCTTCGGGCAGACCGGCCCCTATGCGCAGCGCCCGGCCTATGACGTGATCGCCCAGGCGATGGGCGGGATCATGAGCCTCACGGGCCACGAAGGCGGCCCGCCGACCCGCGTCGGCTCCTCGATCGGCGATCTCGGCGCGGGGCTGTTCACGGCCCTCGGCATCGTCTCGGCGCTGCACGACCGAACCCGCACCGGCAAGGGCATGCTGGTCGATGTCGCCATGCTCGACAGCCAGATCGCCCTGCTGGAGAACTCGGTGATCCGCTATTTCGCATCCGGCCAGTCGCCGAAGCCGGTCGGAGCGCGGCATTCCTCCATCGCCCCGTTCGAACCCTATCGCGCCAGAAATGGCTACATCGTCATCGCCTGCGGCAATGACGAACTGTTCCGCCGGCTCGCGGCCTGCCTGCAGCGGCCCGGGCTCGCGACCGATCCGCGCTTCTGCGAGAACGCGCAGCGCAGCGATCATGTGCTGGCCCTGAAGGACGCGCTCGAGGAGATCCTGCGGCCGCACGATGTCGAGCATTGGCTGGGCGTGTTGGGCGCGGCCGGCATCCCGTGCGCCCCGATCAACGATGTCTCGCACGCCTGCGCGGACCCGCAGGTGATGGCGCGCGGGATGATCGTGCCGCTCGACGACGAAGCCCTGCCCGGCATCAAGGTCGCCGGCCTGCCGATCAAGATGTCGAGCTACCCCGATCGCGACCGGCGGGACGCGGCACCCGATCTTGATGCGGACCGCGCGCGCATCCTGGCGGACTTCCCGGACCGATGAGTCGCGCGCCGACCCGGCGTTCGCGCACCCGGCGCTGGCTCGCAAGAGGATTGCTGGCGATCGCCGGTCTGCTGGCCGCCGCGATCGGCTTCGCGGTCTGGACCGTGGTCGGCTCGATGCCGAAAATCTCGGGCGAGATCAGGCTGGCCGACGGCAGCCTGTCGGCGCCGGTGACGATCGGCCGCGACAGCGCGGGGGTCGTGACCATCACGGCCCGCACCGCGCTCGACGCCGATTTCGCGCTCGGCTTCGTGCATGCCCAGGACCGCCTGTTCCAGATGGAGCTGATGCGGCGCCTCGGGTCCGGCCGGCTGTCGGAGCTGTTCGGCGGAGCGACGCTGAAAACCGACAAGCTGATGCGCATGCTGGGCCTGGCGCAGCAGGCGGCGGCGCAATACGAGGCCGCCTCTCCCGATCTGCGCGCGGTGCTCGATGCCTATGCCGCCGGCGTCAACGGATTCATCAAATGGCACGGATTCCCGCTGCCGCCGGAGTTCCTGCTGCTGCGTTTCCGGCCGGAGCCGTGGCGCCCGACCGACAGCCTGCTGTGGGGGCGGATCATGGCTTGGCAGCTCTCGGGCAATGCGGGCCAGGAAATCCTGGACGAGCGGCTGCGCCGCGTCGCCGACCCCGACTTCCTGCCCCTGCTGCTGCGCGAAGAAGGAAGGCAGGCCAGCCTGCCCGCCTTCGCGCCGACCCGCAGCGCCTCCAACAACTGGGCGATCGCGGGCGGACTGACGGCCAGCGGCTCCCCCATCCTTGCCAACGACCCGCACCTCGGCCTGACCGCGCCGGCGACCTGGTACATGGCGCGGCTGTCCACGCCCGAGGGCACGCTGGTCGGCGCCACCGTCCCCGGCCTGCCCTTCCTCGTCATCGGCAGCAACGGGCATGTGGCATGGGGTTTCACCACCACCCACGGCGACACCCAGGATCTGTTCGAGGAGCACCTGTCCGCCGGCCAGCCGGAGCACTACGACACGCCGGGCGGACCGGTGCCCCTCGACGTGCGGCGCGAGGTCATCAAGGTCAAGAACTCGTCGGACGTCACCTTCGACGTCCGCACCACCCGTCATGGCCCGCTGATCAGCGACCTCGACCCGGACCGCTACCTGCATCGGCGCTTTGCGCTCGCCTGGACCGGGTTCCAGCCGGACGACCGGTCGCCCGAGGCGTTCCTCCGCATGAACCGCGCCACGGATGCCGCCGCCTTCCGGCAGGCGCTGCGCGATTTCGACACGCCACAGCAGAATGTCGTGTTCGCGGACACTGCGGGCAATATCGGCTTCGTCGCCGCCGGCCGTGTGCCGGTGCGCAGGAACATCGCGAATGAATCGATGTTCCCGGCGCCAGGCTGGATCGACGATTATGGCTGGACCGGCACGCTCTCCTTCGCCGACCTGCCGCAGATCGACAGCCCGCCGGGCGGCCGGATCATCACCGCCAACAACGACATCAGGCCATCGCGTTATCCGCACTTTCTCGGCCACAGCTTCGATGCGCCCTACCGGCGCGACCGTATCCAGGCCCTGCTTTCGGAACTGCCCCAGGCCACCCTCGAGGACATGGAACGGATCCAGGTGGA
Source organism: Dongiaceae bacterium (assembly GCA_035699005.1). Lineage (GTDB taxonomy): Bacteria > Pseudomonadota > Alphaproteobacteria > Dongiales > Dongiaceae > Dongia_A. The sequence goes on along the minus strand of DASSBF010000168.1, from coordinate 27,315 downwards.
TGATCTCTCGGTCCCCCTGCTCGGCTTTGTGAAAGCCCAGCTGCCGGAAATCGCCTCCACCATACCGCTCGACGTCGCCGCAGCCATGGCCGGCTGGGACGGCCGCATGGAGCCGGACCGCCCCGAGCCGCTGATCGCCATCGCCTGGCTCTATGCCAGCGCCCGGCGCGTTTTCACGCCGCAACTGGGAGCGGAGGAATTCGATGACTGGTGGCTCTGGCAGATCGACATCCTGAACGCGGCGATGGAGCAGAAACGCTGGTGCGACGACCGCGCGACCACGGTGATGGAGACCTGCCGCGACGCCGTGCGCGCCGCTTTCGGCGATGCGATGGACGCCTTGCGCGGGCGCTATGGCATGGATTGGCGCCAATGGTCCTGGGGCAAAACGCACGAGATGCAGTTTCGCCATCCGGTGTTCGCCCGCATCCCTTATATCGGCGAATGGCTGGTGCCCAAGGTGGCGGCGCCGGGCGGCCAGTTCACGATCAACCGCGGCGGAATGGCGATCAGCAGAGATGGTGCCGGCTTTGCTGACGTGCACGGCCCCGGCCTTCGCTTCGCGATCGACATGAGCCGCCCGGCAGCGCCGGTGTTCAACATCGCCGGGGGCCAATCCGGCCATCCACTGTCGCGCCACTACAGCGATTTGCTGGCGGAGTGGGCGGCCGGCACCTATCGGACGTTCCAGAATCCGGCGCAGGATGTGCTCATTCTGCGGCCGCGCCAGAGGACGGCATCGAGCAGGGGGGATAGCGCGCCATGACCGCCAAGCCGAACCTCGATGACATCCGCCGCGCCGCCGAGGCGATCGCGGGCCACGTCGTGCGCACGCCGTTCGTCTCGGCGCCGCGCCTCGCCCGGCAGCTCGGCCTCGCCTCGCTGCGGCTGAAGCTCGAGAACCAGCAGTTCACCGGCTCGTTCAAGGATCGCGGCGCCTACTACAAGCTGAGGAGCCTCACGCCCGAGGAGACCAAGCGCGGGGTGATCGCCATGTCCGCCGGCAATCACGCCCAGGGCGTCGCCTATCATGCGCAACGCCTTGGCATCCCGGCCACCATCGTGATGCCCGAGACCACGCCCTTCACCAAGATCGAACGCACCGCGAGCTTCGGCCCGCGCGTCCTCCTGAATGGCGACAGCATCGATGCCGCCGCGGTCTATGCCCGCGAACTGGCGGCGAAGGAGAACCTGATCTTCGTCCACCCCTACGACGATCCGTACATCGTCGCGGGCCAGGGCACCATCGGGCTCGAGATCCTGGAGGATGATCCCGACCTGGATTTCCTGGTCATCCCGATCGGCGGCGGCGGGCTGATCGGCGGCATCTCCACCGCGATCAAGGCGCTGAAGCCCGGCATCGAGATCTACGGCGTCGAAAGCGACCTCTATCCCTCCATGCATCACGCCATCAACGAGATCCCGCCCGCCAATGGCGGTCAGACGCTGGCGGACGGCATTGCGGTCAAGTCGCCAGGCGCGCTGACCAGGCCCATCGTCGAAGAAAATGTCCGCGAGGTCCTGCTGGTGGACGAGATGAGCGTCGAGCGCGCGGTCGGCATGCTGATCGAGACCCAGCGCCTGGTGGCCGAGGGCGCGGGCGCATCGGGCATCGCCGCCATCCTGTGCCATCCCGGCGCGTTCAGGAACTGCAAGGTCGGCGTGGTGGTGGGCGGTGGCAACATCGATTCCCGCCTGCTGTCGCAGATCCTGATGCGCACCCTGGTCCTGGACGGGCGCATGGCCACCCTCCGGATCGAGATCATCGACCAGCCCGGGGTGATGTCGACCATCACCAAGGTGATCGGCCAGACCGGGGGCAACATCATGGACATCACGCACCATCGCTTGTTCGTCGACCTGCCGGTGAAGCGGGCGGAGATCGACGTGCTGGTCGAGACCCGCAACGCCAATCATGTCGCCGAGATCATCGAACAGCTTGAGCGCGCTGGATTTTCCACGCGCCGATTGAGCAGCCGGTCGGGCGAAGGGTGAACGGCGGGACGGCCGACCTAACCAAGTATTAACTAAGTTCCGGGCATGGTGCCGGGCGGATAAATACCTGATTCCGGCTGGCTGTTCGGCATGTTTGTCATCATCGGCGCCGTCATCGTGATCGGCTGCGTTTTCGGCGCCTTTTCGGTGCATGGCGACCTGCGGGTGCTGTTCCAGCCGGTCGAGTTCGTCATCATCCTCGGGGCCGCGGTGGGCGCCTTCGTCATCGGCAACACCAAGAGCAACATCAGGCAGGTCTTCAAGGGCCTGAAGCGCGCGCTGAAAGGCCCGACCTTCAAGAAGGCGGACTATGTCGAGCTGCTGAGCGTGCTCTACCAGCTTTTCAAGCTCGCCAAGACCAAGGGCATGCTGGCGCTCGAGCAGCACGTCGAGAAGCCGGACGAAAGCGCGCTGTTCAACCAGTTCCCCAAGTTCCTCAAGGACCACCACGCGGTCGAGTTCCTGTGCGACTACCTGCGCATGATGACGCTGGGAACGGAGAATCCCAACGAGGTCGAGACCCTGATGGACGCGGAGCTGGAGACCCATCATCAGGAGCTGCACGGCGCTTCGCACGCGATGCAGACCATGGCCGACGGCATGCCGGCGCTCGGCATCGTCGCCGCGGTGCTCGGCGTCATCGTCACCATGGGATCGATCACCGAGCCGCCGAAGGTTCTCGGCGAACTGATCGGCGCGGCCCTGGTCGGCACCTTCTTCGGCGTGCTCGTTTCCTACGGCTTCATCGCGCCGATCGCCAATGCCATCAAGGGCGTCGACGAGGCCGACGCCAAATACTATCAGTGCATGAAGGCCGGGCTGCTCGCGCACATGCAGGGTTATCCGCCGGCGGTCTCGGTCGAGTTCGCGCGCAAGGTCCTGCTGTCCACCGAACGGCCGAACTTCTACGAAGTGGAGCAGGCTGTCAGCGCCCTGCCGCCGGTCTAGCCCAAGGCCATGGCCGACGAACGCCCGATCATCGTCAAGCGCATCAAGAAGGTCGAAGGCGGCCACCACGGCGGCGCATGGAAGGTCGCCTACGCCGACTTCGTCACCGCGATGATGGCGTTCTTCCTTCTGCTCTGGCTGCTGAACGCGGTGACCGAGGAGCAGAAGAAGGGCATCGCCAACTATTTCCGTCCGACCCTGGCTGTCCAGAACACGTCGGCCACCTTCACCATCCTCTCCGGCCAGGCCCAGCCGATGGAGAACATGTCGGGCGGCGCCGCGCCGCAGGAGGAGAACGAGGATCCCGACAAGGAGGATGCCACCCAGCAGGCGCCCGCCACCGGCGAGGGCAACAAGCCGCAGACCTATGAAGGCGACCAGCCCGATATCGGCCAGGGCGACCAGCCGCAACCTGGCAAGGGCGACCAGCCGCAACCCGGCAAAGGCGACAAGCCGGTCGACCTTGAGGAGGCCGAAGCGACGGTCAAGGCCGACGAGCAGAAGCAGTTCGAGCAGATCAAGGAGGACATCAAGAACGCGATCGAGGAAGATCCGACGCTGAAAGCGCTCGAGAAGAACCTGAAGATCGACCAGACCGAGGATGGCATCCGCATCCAGCTTCTCGACCAGGAGAAGATCTCCATGTTTCCCACCGGCAGCGCGGCGATGAACCCGCGCAGCAGGGAACTGCTGGAGAAGGTCGCCGAGGTGGTGAAGACGCTGCCCAACAAGATCGAGATCTCCGGCCACACCGATGCGCAGCCCTATCCCGGCGGGCACGACTATACCAACTGGGAGCTGTCCGCCGACCGCGCAAACGCCTCCCGGCGGGTCCTGGTCGGCGCGGGCATCAGTCCCGACCGGCTGGATAAGATCGAAGGGATGGCCGATACGGATCCGTTCGTGAAGGATGATCCTTTCGATCCGCAGAACCGCCGGATCAGCATCGTGCTGCTGCGCCAACCCAAGCTCGAACCGGCGGCGCCCGCCGAGGCCGCGTCGGCCGCGCCCACGGCGACCGATGGGGCCGCTCCCGCCACAATGGCGGAGCCGCCCGCCGAGCTGGTGCCGCCGTCTCAGTAGACGTGGGTCGCCGCCGCGCGCAGCCCGCACAAGAATTGGTGGGCCCCTTGCAAATCGACCAATGCCCCTCAATATGGAAGGGCGATTCCACGGCTCCGATCCGAAAGGCGGTCGAAGTGACGCAACGCAAGGTTCCGGCCCTAATCCTCGCCGGCACAAATACCCGCGCCGATGGCGCGGTTCACGATCCCCTTCTGCATCCTGAACTCTATGACGGGGTCGCGCTGCGCCGCCTGTTCGCCTTCTGCCTCGACATGATCCTGATCGGCATCGTCATGGTCGTCGCCTTCATGGCGGCGGCGGCGCTCTGGGTCATATCCTTCACGCTCATTTCGATTCCCCTCTTCCTGGGCGCATTGGTGTTCGTGGTCCTGTACGATGTCTTCACGATTGGCGGCCCGGCCTCCGCGACTCCGGGCATGCGGGCTTTCGGCCTCAAGGTCATAAGCTGGTCGGGCGGGCGGCCGGACAATCTGCAGGCGCTGCTGATGTCCGCCATGTTCTGGACCATCCATGCGGTAACCGGCTGGCTGGCGGCGGTCGTGGTTTTCCTCAATCCGCGCTGGCGCTGCGCCCATGACTTCCTGGCCGGAACCGTGGTGGTGCGGGCGCACCCCGGCTAGCCCAAAGATCATTCGGCTGGTGCTGGCGCAACAGGCTGGAATTGCGGTATTTTGTGATGCATGAGCGTCCTGGGCCGCGGCTTTCCGATCCCGTTCCTGGTCACCACCGAGGTGCCCTGCCCCTATCTGGCTGACCGGATGGAGCGCAAAGTCATCACCGAGCTTTCCGGCGGCAACGCGCCCGAGCTGTTCGAGCTGCTGTCCCATGCCGGCTTTCGCCGCAGCCACTCGATCGCCTACCGGCCGGCCTGCTCGGGCTGCCAGGCGTGCGTGCCGGTCCGCATCCCGGCCGCCGCGTTCATGCCAACCCGGACGCAGCGCCGCATCGCGCGCCGGAATCGCGGCCTGGTGTCGCGCCTCCGCGACAACGTGCCGACCCAGGAGCAGTTCGAGCTGTTCGTCCGCTATCTCGAGGCGCGCCATGCCGACGGCGAAATGGTGGGGATGGGCCCGCAGGACTACAGCAGCATGGTCGCGGACAGCCCGGTCGACACGCGCATCGTCGAGCTGCGCGATCCAGCCGGCCAGCTGGTGGCCTGCTGCCTCACCGACTGGAACAGGGACGGCATCTCCGCCGTTTACAGTTTCTATGAAACCGCGCGGCCGGATCTCAGCCTGGGAGTCTACGTGGTGCTGTGGCTGATCGATGAAGCCAGGCGCCGCGACCTGCCATTCGTCTATCTTGGCTACTGGGTCGAGAACAGCCGCAAGATGGCATACAAGTCCGGCTTCCGTCCTCTGGAAGGATATGGCCCCGAGGGGTGGCGGCGCCTGGATTGACACGGCGCCCGGCGATGAGTGAGAGGTCTTCTGAAACGGCAAATGCCCTGCCAGCTTCGTCCCCGACTGATCCGGGGCGCCGCCCGGTGGATATCGCTTCGGCACCTGCCTTATGTTCTTTGCGTGTGAGGTCTTCCGGCATGAAACGTCGCAACTTCCTGACCGGCGCCGGTTTGGCCGCGGGCGCGACCACGCTCGCATCCGCCCTGCCCCGGCCAGCCATTGCCCAGGATCGGCTGCAATGGAAGATGGTGACATCCTGGCCGAAGGGGTTGCCGGGGCTCGGCACGGGCGCGGAGCGCCTGGCGGAGCGGATCACCAAGACCTCCGCCGGCCGGCTCAATGTCAAAGTCTTCGCCGCCGGCGAACTGGTGCCGGAGATGGGGTGCTTCGATGCAGTCTCGCAGGGCACGGCCGAGATGGGCCACGACTCCAGCTCCTATCATATCGACAAGCTGCCGGCAGCCGGCTTCTTCGGTGCCATGCCGATGGGGTTGATTGCCGGCGAGTTCAACGGCTGGGTCTATTTCGGCGGCGGCCAGGAATTATGGGACGAGCTCTACGCGCCGTTCAACGTGAAGCCGTTCTTGGCCGGCAACACCGGCGCGCAGATGGGCGGATGGTTCCGCAAGGAGATCAATTCCGTCGCCGACCTCAAGGGCCTGAAGTTCCGCATCACGGGCCATGGCGCGCTGGCCCTCGCGAAGCTCGGCGTCGAGATTGTCCCGCTGCCCAACGGGCAGATATTCTCGAATCTGCAATCGGGGGCGATCGACGGGGCCGAATGGGTCGGCCCCTATAACGACCTGTCGCTCGGTTTCTACAAGATCACCAAGCTCTATTACTGGCCCGGCTTCCACGAGCCGGCCTCCGCCATTCAATGCATGGTGAACAAGCAGCGCTTCGAAGCGCTGCCGGACGAGCTGAAGCAGATCGTCGCCGCCTGCTGCAGCGCCGAGAACGACATGATGCTGGCGGAATTCAACGGCCGGAGCCCCGCCGCGCTTGCCTCGCTCATCAACGAGCACGGCGTGCAATTGAAGCAGTTCCCGCGCGATGTCCTGGTCGCCCTCGGCGAAGCCTCCGGAGAGGTGATGCAGGATATTCTCGATACCGGCGATGAGATCACAAGGCAGATCGCATCCTCCTATCTGCGGTTCCGGCAGGACGCCATGCGCTATACCCGCATCGCCGAATCTGCGTTCACCACGGCGCGCTCCTACAAGTTCGACTTCCCGAAGGGTTGATCGCGCCCGAGTCGTGGGAATGTTAACGAGGGCGCTGTTGACAGGCCCGGAGGCGGTGGTGACACTGTGATTGCATTCTACCAGAGACTCATCCGCAGGCTGTCCTGGCCTGTCTTGGGAAGCGAGACCCGGAAACTTACGCGTGACTTGGAGGTAATCGTGAAACTAGCACGTTTCGGCGTGGTCGCATTCGTGTCGGCCCTGCTGCTGGCCGCCTGCGGCGAAGAGAAGAAGCAAGAGGAACAGTCATCGGCGCAACCCGCACAGGAGCAGCCTGCGCAGCCAGCCCAGGAGCAATCATCGACATCCGCGACAACCACGGAGCAGCCGGCGGCCAGCACCGAGCAGCAGCCCGCTGCGACCGCCAGCGGCGAGCAGACCGCCAGCACTGGCAGCGCGCCAGAAGCAGGGTCCGGCGGCGAGCTCAACGTCTACAACTGGTCGGACTATATCGGCGAGACCACGGTCGACGATTTCCAGAAGGCGACCGGCATCTCGGTGCGGTACGACGTCTACGATTCCAACGAGACGCTCGAAGCCAAGCTGATGGCCGGCAACACCGGCTACGATCTCGTGGTGCCGACCACTTCATTCCTGGGCCGCCAGATCCAGGCCGGCCTCTACCAGGAAATCGACAAGTCGAAGCTGAAGAACTACAAGAATCTCGATCCGCAGATCCTGGAGGCCGTCGCGCCCTTTGATCCCGGCAACAAGTATGCGGTGCCCTACTTCTGGGGTACCGTCGGCATCGGCATCAACGTCGACAAGGTGAAGGAGCGGCTGGGCGACAACGCGCCGGTCGACAGCCTCGATCTGCTGTTCAAGCCGGAATACGCCTCGAAGCTGCAGGATTGCGGTATCTCGATGCTGGATGCGCCGTCGGACATGTTCCAGACGGCGTTGAAGTATATGGGCAAGGATCCCCACTCCAAGTCGGAGGACGACTACAACGCGGTCGCCGACATGTTCGCCAAGGTCCGGCCGTTCGTTAAATATTTCCACTCCTCGCAATACATCAACGACCTGGCGAACGGGGAGCTGTGCGCGGTGATCGGCTGGTCGGGCGATGTGTTCATCGCGGCGGCCCGCGCCGACGAGGCGAAGAACAATGTTCATCTCGACTACCGCATCCCGAAGGAAGGCAGCCTGCTCTGGGTCGATTCGCTGGCGATCCCGAAGGACGCCAAGAACGTCGACAACGCGCTGAAGTTCATCGACTACCTCAATGATCCGCAGGTCGCCGCGAACGGCGTGAACTATGTCAGCTATGCCAGTCCGAACCTGGCGGCGCTGCCGATGGTCGAGGACGACATCAAGAACAACCCGTCGATCTACCCGACCGACGAGGTGAAGAAGAACCTGTTCCCCGACGCGGTCGCCGATCCGGACCTGGAGCGGCTGCGCACCCGGACCTGGACCAGGATCAAGACCGGCCAATAGGGCCGGTCGGGATCGAAATGCCGACGGGCTCCGCGTTGCTGCGGGGCCCGTTTCGTTTGACCTTGCCCGGTCAAGTAACCGTTCAAACAGCGGAAAACCGACGCGCCGCCCGGCGGTTGACAGGCTCGATGAGCCGCCACCATAGTCGCAAGCAACAAGCATGGCACGGCCCGAGGCGGCAGACCGCCAGCGCGCCGGCAAAAAATGGGAGGATGGCATGTCTGGATTTGCACGCTCGGCGCAGCCGGCGCTGCTCGCTATTGCGGCCGCTTCAATGGCGACTTTGGCCGCGGCCGTTCCGTCGTGGGTCGCACGCGCCGATGGCGAGCTCAACGTCTACAACTGGTCGGACTACATCGGCGAGACCACGGTCGATGACTTCCAGAAGGCGACCGGCATCACGGTGCGGTACGACGTCTATGATTCGAACGAGACGCTCGAGGCCAAGCTGATGGCCGGCAACACCGGCTACGATCTCGTGGTGCCGTCCGGCTCGTTCGTGGGGCGGCAGATCCAGGCCGGCCTTTACCAGAAGATCGACAAGTCCAAACTGAAGAACTACAAGAATCTCGACCCGCAGATCCTGCAGGCCCTGGCGGCTTTCGATCCGGGCAACGAGTACGCCGTGCCCTATTTCTGGGGCACCGTGGGAATCGGCTACAATGTCGACATGGTGAAGGAGCGGCTGGGCGACAACGCGCCGGTCGACAGCCTCGACCTGCTGTTCAAGCCGGAATATGCCTCGAAGCTGCAGGATTGCGGCATCTCGATGCTGGATGCCCCGGCGGACATGTCCGAGACCGCGCTGAAATACCTTGGCAAGGACCCGCATTCCAAGTCGGAGGAGGACTACAACGCGGTCGCCGACATGTTCGCCAAGGTCCGGCCATACATCAAGTATTTCCACTCCTCGCAATACATCAACGACCTGGCGAACGGGGAGCTGTGCGCGGTGATCGGCTGGTCGGGCGACGTCTTCATCGCCCAGGCCCGCGCCGATGAGGCGAAGAACAACGTCCATCTCGATTACCGCATCCCGAAGGAGGGCAGCCTGCTCTGGGTCGACACGCTGGCCATCCCGAAGGACGCCAAGAACGCCGACAACGCGCTGAAGTTCATCGACTACCTGAACGATCCGCAGGTCGCCGCCAACGGCGTCAACTATGTGAGCTACGCCAGCCCAAATCTGGCGGCGCTGCCGCTGGTCGATGACGATATCAAGAACAACCCGTCGATCTACCCGACCGATGAGGTGAAGAAGAACCTGTTCCCCGACGCGGTCGCCGGTCCGGACCTGGAGCGGCTGCGCACCCGGACCTGGACCAGGATCAAGACCGGCCAGTAAATCCGCGGGTTTCCGTGAAACTTGGGCGGGCCTTGCCGGCTGGCAAGGCCCGTTCCCGTTTTTGGCCGGCCCGAGCGGATTGAATGGCCATTCAAAAAAATTGGCGCCCTGGGCGTCAACCGGTTGACAGGCTTCGGCGGGCGCCGCCATAGTTGTTCGCACAAAAATCAAATTCGGCGGCGGCCACCGTGCCGCGAACGACCGATCAATGAATGGGAAGGCTCATCATGTCTGAACTGGGACGGACGACCACCTGGTCGCTCGCGGCAGCGATCGCATCCGCCGCGCTGGCCTTGGGGATTCACGAAGGCATATCGCCGGCGAACGCCGAGGGCGAGCTCAACATCTACAACTGGACGGACTATATCGGCGAGAACACCGTTGCCGATTTCGAGAAGGAGTACAACGTCAAGGTGCGCTACGACACCTATGACGGCAACGAGACGCTGGAAGCAAAGCTGGTGGTCGGCAATACCGGCTACGACATCGTCTTCCCCTCCTCCTCCTTCTTCGCCCGGCAGATCAAGAGCGGCATCTACCGGAAGCTCGACCGCTCGAAGCTGAGCAACTGGAGCAATCTCGACCAGTGGGTGCTGAAGCAGCAGGCGGCCTATGACCCGGGCAACGCCTATGCCGTGCCGTACATGTGGGGCACCAACGGCGTCACCTACAACGTGGACATGGTCAAGCAGCGGATGCCGGACGCCCCGCTCGACAGCCTGCGCATGGTGTTCGACCCCGACGTCGTGTCCAAGTTCCAGGATTGCGGCGTCACCCTGCTCGATTCGCCCGAGGACGTATTCCCGCTGGCGCTTGCCTACATGGGCAAGGACCCGACCTCGCAGAACCCGGACGACATCGTCGCCGCCACCGAAATGCTGATGAAGGTGCGGCCGTACATCCGGAACTTCGATTCCATGCAGTACCTCAATCTGCTGCCGAACGGCGACGTCTGCGTCGCCATGACCTGGTCGGGCGACTATGCGGTCGCCGCGCAGCGCGCCGAGGAGGCGGGCCTCAAGATCGACCTCGCCTACACTGTGCCGAAGGAAGGCAGCAACATCTGGTTCGACGCCATGCTGATCCCGAAGGATGCGCCGCACCCGGACAACGCGCACCTGTTCCTCAACTACATGCTGCGCGCCAAGGTCATCGCCGACTGCACCAACTATACCTACTACGCGAACGGCAATGCCGCGGCGCGCAAGTACGTCCTGAAGGAGATACTGGATGATCCCGCGATCTATCCGGACGCCGAGACGCAGAAACGGATGTTCCCGAGCGTCGTGCGCAGCGAGGACGTGCAGCGCGTGATCACGCGCGAGTGGACCAGGTTGAAGACCGGGCAATGAGCGGTGCCGCCGTGCGCGGTTCGCCCGGGGAAATGAGCCACTAGGGGACATCATGGCCGCAGTCGAGAAGACGACGAAGCAACCTCCGAGCAAGCACGTCAGCGCATCCTGGAACGACCCGAAGGCAGAGCCCTATATCCGGATCGAGAACGTTACCAAAAAATTCGGCGAGTTCGTCGCCGTCAGCAACGTTTCTCTCAACATCTATCGCGGCGAACTGTTTTCGCTCCTCGGCGGCTCGGGCTGCGGCAAGACCACCTTGCTGCGCATGCTGGCGGGGTTCGAGACGCCGACCGCGGGCAAGATCTTCATCGACGGCGTCGACATGGCGGGAATACCGCCCTACGATCGCCCCACCAACATGATGTTCCAGTCCTATGCGCTGTTCCCGCACATGACGGTGGAGCAGAATGTCTCGTTCGGCCTCAAGCAGGACAAATATCCCGACTCGGAGATCAGGCAGCGCGTCGCCCAGATGCTGGACATGGTGCAGCTGACGCCGTTCGCGAAGCGCAAGCCGCACCAATTGTCGGGCGGCCAGCGCCAGCGCGTCGCCCTCTCCCGTTCCCTGGTGAAGCAGCCCAAGCTGCTCTTGCTGGACGAGCCGCTGGGCGCGCTCGACAAGAAGCTGCGCGAGGCGACGCAGTTCGAGCTGATGAACATCCAGGACCGCCTCGGCATCACCTTCATCGTGGTGACCCACGACCAGGAGGAGGCGATGACGCTCTCCACCCGCATCGGCGTCATGAACGCGGGCCAGATCGTGCAGATCGGAACGCCGCAGGAGATCTACGAATATCCCCAAAGCAAGATGATCGCGGACTTCATCGGGTCGGTGAACCTGTTCGAGGGCCAGATCGTCGAGGATGAGCCGGATCACGTGCTGATCCGCTCCGAGGAAGCCGGCGGCGACATCTACATCGATCACGGCATCTCGAGCGCTCCCGGCGCGCGGGCCTGGGTCGCCCTCCGGCCCGAGAAGATTCACCTCACCAAGCAGGACGTCCACGAGCCCTACAATTGCGTGAAAGGCGTGGTCAAGGGCATCGCCTACATGGGCAACCTCTCGATCTACCTGGTGCAGCTCGACAGCGGCAAGCAGATCAAGGTGACCATGCAGAACCAGGTGCGCGCGGCGGAGCTGATGATCGACTGGGATGACCGCGTGTCCGTCACCTGGCATGCCAACAGCCCTGTCGCCCTGCTGAGCTGAGGCGCGGCGGATGACCTCGACCGACATAGCGGGCCGCGCCAGCCGATTGCCGGCGTCGCATTGGCTTGAGAATCTCCTCATCGCCCTCGGCATCCGCGGCCGCACGCTCGTCATCGCGGTGCCTTTCATCTGGCTGTTGCTGTTCTTCTTCCTGCCGTTCCTGATCGTGCTGTGGGTCAGCACGTCCTTCGTCGTGATCGCGCAGCCCCCCTACACGCACACCAGTGCGGACGGGACCTTCACGCTCAATATCGGCGACAGCTTCGGGCGCCTGGTCAGCGATGCGCTCTATATCAAGGCCTATCTCAATTCGCTGCAGGTGGCGGCGATCTCGACCATCTTCTGCCTGGTCATCGCCTATCCCATGGCCTACGGCATGGCGCGGTGCGGCCGGTCGACCCGGAACATCCTGCTGATGCTGGTGATCCTGCCGTTCTGGACCTCGTTCCTGATCCGGGTCTATGCCTGGATCGGCCTGCTGAAGAACAACGGGCTCATCAACGAGGTGCTGATCTGGCTGCACATCATCGGCAGCCCGCTGAACATGATGAACACCAATTTCGCGGTCTATCTGGGCATCATCTATTCCTACCTGCCGTTCATGATCCTGCCGCTCTACGCGAATCTGGAGAAGATGGACCTCTCGCTGCTGGAAGCCGCGACCGACCTCGGCTGCAAGCCGCTGAAGGCGTTCTTCCTCATCACCGTGCCGCTGAGCTTCCCCGGGATCGTCGCCGGCAGCATGCTGGTGTTCATCCCGGCGGTCGGCGAGTACGTGATCCCGGAACTGCTGGGCGGGCCGTCGAGCCTGATGATCGGCCGGGTCCTGGTGAACGAGTTCTTCAGCAACCGCGACTGGCCGACCGCTTCTGCGGTGGCCGTTGCAATCCTGGTCGCGCTGGTCGGGCCGTTGATGATCTACCAGAAGTACCAGGACAAGGAACTGGAGAAGGAAACATGATGAACCGCCTGTCCTGGTTCGTCATCATCTGGATGATGCTGGTCTTCGCGTTCCTGTACGCGCCGATCGTCTCGGTCGTGGTCTATTCCTTCAACGCGTCCAAGCTGGTCACGGTATGGGGCGGCTTTGACACCAAATGGTACATCGCCCTCGTCAATGACCGGCAGATCGTCGATGCGGCCAAGCTGTCGTTGCTCGTCGCGGCCGTCAGTTCGACGCTCGCGACCGTGATAGGGACCGTCGCGGGCTATGTGCTGGTCCGCTTCCCGAGGTTCCTCGGCCGCACGGCGTTCTCGGGCATGGTGAACGCGCCGCTGGTGATGCCGGAAGTCATCACCGGCCTCTCCATGCTGCTGCTGTTCATATCGATGGAGGAGCTCATAGGCTGGCCGAACGGCCGGGGGCTCACCACCGTCATCATCGCACACGTCACCTTCACCCTGTCCTATGTCGCCGTGGTCATGCGCTCGCGCTTCATCACCCTCGACCTTTCGCTGGAGGAGGCGGCGCAGGACCTGGGCGCCAAGCCGCTCAAGGTGTTCTTCCTCATCACCCTGCCGATCGTGGCGCCGGCGATCGTCTCGGGCTGGCTGCTGGGCTTCACAATCTCGCTGGATGACCTGGTGATCACGTCCTTCACCAACGGACCCGGCACGACCACCCTGCCGCAGGTCGTGTTCTCCAAGGTGCGCCTCGGCCTCGATCCCAAGATCAACGCCCTCGCCACCATCATTGTCGCGCTCGTCTCGCTCGGCGTGATCTTCGCCACGATCCACATGCGGCGCCAGGAGGCGCAGCGCCAGCGCGACGAGCAGATGGCGATCCGCGCCATTGCGGCGCAGACCTGACCGCTCCTAGACTGCTGCCATGAGAAAGCAGGTCACGCTGGCCGCCACCCAGATGGCGTGCGACTGGGACATCGACGCCAACATCGCGCGCGCCGAGCGGCTGGCCCGCAAAGCGGCCGATCAAGGCGCCAGCGTCATCCTGCTCCAGGAGCTGTTCGAGACGCCGTATTTCTGCATCGAGCAGGACCACAAGCATTTCGCCCTGGCGACCCGGCCGGAGGACAACCGCGCCATCCGGCACTTTCGCCCGATCGCCAGGGAGCTGGGCGCCGTCATCCCCATCAGCTTCTTCGAGCGCGCCAACCACGCCTTCTTCAACACCACCGCGATCATCGATGCCGATGGCGAGGTGCTGGGCCTCTATCGCAAGAGCCACATTCCGAACGGCCCAGGCTACCAGGAGAAGCACTATTTCAATCCCGGCGACACCGGCTTCAAGGTGTGGGACACGCGGCACGGCCGCATTGGACTCGGCATCTGCTGGGACCAGTGGTTCCCGGAGACCGCGCGCTCCATGGCGGTGATGGGCGCGGAGATACTGCTGTTCCCGACCGCGATCGGCACCGAGCCGCCGCCCTCCCCGCCGCACAATTCGCGCGGGCACTGGCAGCGCACGCAACAGGGCCATGCCGCCGCCAACGTGATGCCGCTGGTCGCCTCCAACCGGATCGGCGTCGAACGCTCCGCCCAGAATCCGGAGGGCAACTGGCTGCGGTTCTACGGCTCCTCCTTCATCGCCGATCACCTGGGCGCGAAGGCCGCCGAAGCACCCGAGGACCGGGAAGCGGTGGTGACCGCGACCTTCGACCTCGCCGAGATCCGCGCCTATCGCGAGAACTGGGGCATCTACCGGGACCGCAGGCCGGACCTCTACGGGCCGGTCCGGACGCTGGACGGCACCCAGCGCTGATCCGCCATGCAGCTGCCGCCGTCCCTGCGCGAGGCGATCGACCGGGAGCTCGACGGTGTTTCCCTCCGTGATTTGGCACGAGCGTCCGAGATTCTATCGCACCGCTACCGCGCGGAACTCCGGGACGGCCGGCTTCATCTGAGCGACGAACCGGCGGCCCGCGCCTACCTGACGACGCGCCTGCCGGCAACCTTCGCCGCGATCACGGCCGCCTTGCGCGCAGTCGTTGAAGCAAGGCCGGATTTCGCGCCGCGCACCGCGCTGGATGCCGGCGCCGGGCCGGGCACGGCGACCTGGGCTGCGGCGCAGTGCTGGGACAGCTTGCGGGATTCGCTGCTGATCGAGGCAAGCCCGCACATCCGAGCAATCGGCGAGCGGCTGTTGCGGCCGCTCGCGCTCGATCGTGCGGCCTGGCTGCCGTTCAGGCTCGACGGCGACCTCGGCCACCTGCCGCGGCACGATCTCGTGCTGATTGCCTATGTGCTGGACGAACTGCCGCCTGCTGCCCGGCAGCCCCTGATCGCGGACCTCTGGCAACTCGCCGGCGACGCATTGGTCATCGTGGAACCGGGCACGCCGCAAGGTTGGCGGCGCATCCTTGAGGCGCGCGACCTTTTGATCTCGGCCGGCGCCCATTTGCTGGCGCCCTGCCCTCACGGCCGCGCCTGCCCACTGGCGGCACCGGATTGGTGCCACTTCTCCGCCCGGGTCGCACGCTCGCGCCTGCACCGCGAAGCGAAGGGCGGCACCGTGCCTTGGGAGGATGAGAAGTTCATCTATCTCGCGGCGTCGCGCTCCCCCGGCAAGCAGTCCGGCGCGCGCATCATTGCCCCACCCCGCGTCAGCAGGGCGGCCATCGGGCTGAAGGTGTGCCAGCCGGACGGACATCAAGCGGAATGCTCGTTCGCGAGGCGCGACGACTCGTTCAAGATTGCACGCAGGCTGGACTGGGGAGACACGTTGCAGCCTGATGGCATCGCGCCTCGGCCCACCGCTCCGCACCGATGATGTGTCCGAAAACATGAGATTCCTGCCGGAAGCAGCTGAGAATTAACGATCTTCGATTGCAGTTTGGGCGAGCCTCGGCCCTTGCGATCCTGCTTTCCCTGGTGCGGCGGGTGATTGCCTCGGATGCCGACGATCGAGCTGGATGCGCAAAAACTTTCCTGATCTCAGAATTGCTTGCAGGTCGCGGTGTGACGGGCGTCACAGACCGGACTCAAGGGCCGGGTCTCTACTCCGCCTCATCGGCCGGCGCCCCACACCCATCCGTCCCCAAGGGTCGCCAGTCTGAACCAGGCGCCCGGAGAATCATCCCCTCCGGGCGCACTTTCGTTCGGGTCCCCCGCTGCCGGATCAGCAGCTCGTGATGTTGTCGACCGCATCGGCGAAGGCGCGCGACCGGCGGGCGATCTCCGGCCAGTCCTTCGTCTTCAGCGCCATCGCCGGCAGCATGGATGAGCTGCCGACCATCACGACATTCGGCAGCGCCGTGTAGAGACCGACATTCTGCGCAGTGATGCCGCCGGTCGGGCAAAACTGCACGTCCGGGAACGGGCCGGCCCAGGATTTCAGCATGGCGGGCCCGCCCGCCGCCTCGGCCGGGAAGAACTTGAACTCCCTCCATCCATGCTGCAGGCCCGTCATCACGTCCGAAGCGGTCGCGGTGCCGGGCAGGTAGGGCATGTTCAGTTCGTGCGCGATCTCGAGCAATGCGGGCGTAAGGCCGGGGCTGATCGCGAACCGCACGCCGAGCGCCGCGCAGGTTTTCATTTGCGCGCCGCTGATGACGGTGCCGGCGCCGATCAGCAGGTTCGGCCGCTCCTTCTGCAGTTTCGCTATGGCATCGAACGCCGCCGGCGTGCGCAGCGTGACCTCGATCGCCGGCAGGCCGCCCTGAACCAGCGCGTCCGCCAGCGGCACGGCGTCTTCGACCGCGTCGATCGCGACCACCGGCAGCGCGCGAATGCCGTCGAGCAAGGCGAAGACGGAGGATGGTCCGCTCATGTTCCCTCACGGTCGAATTGGCGCCGCACGCCATAGAGGGCGGCGCGCTCTTCCAGGATGACCCAGATCGGCATCGCCTGCAGCAGGGCGGACACCCGCCCCTTGTCCAGGAAACGCTCGATGAAATTGCTGCGCCGCGCGAAATCCAGCAGCTTGGGCGTGATGCCGCCGCCGACATAGACGCCGCCGCGCGACCCGAACGCAAGCGCCAGGTCGCCCGTCACGCTGCCCAGCATATCGAAGAACATGAGCACCGCCCCGATCGCGGTCGCTTCTCCGCCGAGCGCGCGGCGCGAGATCTCCGGCGCATCGACCTCGCCGGCTTCCCGGCCCGCTTCATCCGCCATGAACCGATAGATGTTCACCAGCCCTGCGCCGTTCAGCACGCGCTCGGCGGAAACGCGTCCGTACTTCTCGCGCATGCGCTGCCACAGCCGGGCCTCCAGGTCCGTGTGCGGCGCGAAGCCGATATGGCCGCCCTCCCCCGAGATCACCGCCCAGGCGCTCCTGCCGGCGGGCACATAGGCGCCGACGCCGAGGCCCGTTCCGGGGCCGATCACCAGGCTGACGGATCTGGGATCGGCGGCGCCGGCGCGCAGGGAGGCCAGCTGGGCGCCCTCCAGCGTCGGCACCGAGGCGGCGAGCGCCTCGAAATCGTTGATCACGACGAAACGCTCGAAGCGGAAATTCCGGCGCAGCTCCGCCTTCGCGAACCGCCAGGAGGAGTTGGTGAACTTGATCTCCGGTCCATGGGCCGGGCAGGCGACGGCAAAGCAGGCCTGCGTCGGCCGTGGCCGCGTCAGCCCGGCGAAGTAAGCCGCGATCGCCTCGTCGAGGTTGGGGAAGCTGGCGGCGCTCAGCACGCGCACGTCGTGCAGCGCGCCGTCCGGAGCACTCAAGCCGAAGCGCGCATTGGTGCCGCCGATGTCGGCAACCAGCAGGTCCGTCGCCGGTTCCGGCATGAGTCACGCGGCTCCGAGCAGCGTGATGGCGCCCCGCTCCGGCAGCGTGGCGTTGGCCCGCATCGCACCGAACAGCTCGCGCCCGAAGCCGAAGGCCGACTTGCGCGGATCGGGATGCCATTGCGGGCGCGCATTCCATTCGGCGTCCGGCACCTCGGCTGTCAGTGTCAGCCGCTCTGAATCCAACGCGATCACATCCCCTTCCTCCAGCCGGCCGATCGGCCCTTCGCCCGCCGCTTCCGGCGACACATGGATGGCGGCCGGCACCTTGCCGGAGGCACCTGACATGCGTCCGTCGGTGACGAGGGCAACCTTGAACCCCAGGTCCTGGAGGACGCCGAGTGCAGGCGTGAGCTTGTGCAGTTCCGGCATGCCGTTCGCGCGCGGCCCCTGACCGCGCACGACGACGATGGCATCGCGGTGCAGCTTGCCCTCCTTGAAGGCCCCCAGCACCTGGTCCTGGTCATCGAAGACCGCGGCGGGCGCGCGCACCACCCGGTGCTGCGGCTTCACCGCCGACACCTTGATGATGGAGCGGCCAAGATTGCCGGTCAGCAGCCGGATCCCGCCCTCGGAATCGAACGGATCGCTTGCCGGGCGCAGGATGTCGTGGTCGCCGCTTTCCGCCGGCCCATCGCGCCAATCCAGCCGGCCATCGTTCAGCCACGGCTCGCGCGTATAGGCCGCGAGGCCCTTGCCGGCGACGGTCTCGGTGTCGCCGTGCATCCGGCCGCTCGCCAGCAATTGCGCGATCACGAAGCCGGTGCCGCCCGCCGCCTGGAACTGGTTCACATCGGCCTGGCCGTTGGGATAGACCCGCGCCAGCAGCGGCGTGGCGCGGGAAATATCCGCGATGTCGGTCCAATCGATGCGGATGCCGGCGATCGACGCCATCGCGACCAGGTGGATAGTATGATTGGTGGAGCCGCCGGTCGCGACCAGGGTCGCGATCGCGTTGACGATCGCGCGCTCGTCGACGATCTCCGCCATCGGGCGATAGTCATTGCCCTGGGCGGTGATCTGCGCGGCGCGCTGGGTGGCGGCGCGGGTCAGCGCCGTGCGCAAGGGCGTATCGGGATTGACGAAGGCCGCGCCCGGCAGATGGAGGCCCATCGCCTCCATCATCATCTGGTTCGAATTGGCCGTGCCGTAGAACGTGCAGGTGCCGGGCCCGTGATACGATGCCGACTCCGCCGCCAGCAATTCGGCGCGCCCGATCTTGCCTTCGGCATAGAGCTGGCGGATGCGGGATTTCTCCGGGTTCGGCAGGCCGCTCGGCATCGGTCCACCGGGCACGAAGATGACCGGCAGATGGCCGAAGGCGAGCGCGCCCATGAACAGGCCCGGCACGATCTTGTCGCAGATGCCAAGGCACAAGGCCGCATCGAACATGCCGTGGGTCAACGCGACCGCGGTCGAGAGCGCGATCACGTCGCGGCTGAACAGGGACAGCTCCATGCCGGGCTGGCCCTGGGTGACGCCGTCGCACATCGCGGGCGTGCCGCCGGCGAACTGCGCGACCGCGCCGACCTCGTCGGCGGCCTGCTTGATCAGCGGCGGGAAGTCTCGATACGGCTGGTGCGCCGACAGCATGTCGTTATAGGCGGACACGATCGCGATGTTCGGCGCGCTATCGGCCGCCAGCGCCTGCTTGTGCTGGGCATCGCACGCGGCAAAGCCGTGCGCGAGGTTGCCGCAGGACAGGTGCGTGCGCTGCGGCTTTTGCGCGCGCGCCGCCTGCATGCGGTCCAGATAGTCGCGGCGGCCGGCCGCGCTCTTTGCCTTGATCCGCTCCGTGACCTCCTGGATGGCAGCATGCGGCTTGGTCATGGCGCGCTCACTCGGTCCACAGGAACTCCAGGTCGTCCTTGCGATGGGACAGCAATGCCGCAATCGGTGTATCGGCCCCGCCCGCCAGCGCCTGCAAGGCAACGGTCCGCTTCGGCCGGCCGGAGATCGCCACCAGGATCAGCTGCGCATAGAGCAGCGCGGTCACGGTCAGCGAGAGCCGCGCATAGCCGCTCTGCGGCCTGTCGATCGCGACGCACAAGGCGGGGTTGTGCAGATCGAGGCCGACCCTGGTCTCCGGCAGGCCGGGAAACAGCGAGGCGAAATGCCCGTCGGTTCCCATGCCGAGCAGCACCGCATCGAAGGGCCGCGGCATTGCGTTGATCGAGCGCTCCGCCTCCGCCAATCCCGCGCTTGGGCGCGGCGCACTGCTGTAGAGCGGATGGAACCGGGCCGAGCTCGCCTGGTTGCGCAGCAGGGCATGGCGCACCAGGTGCTCGTTGCTGTCGCTGTGGGTCGCGCGCACCCATCTTTCGTCGGTCAATCCGACATGCACCTTCGCCCAGTCGAGATGCATCTGCGACAGGCGCTGGAAGATCGGCTGCGGCGTCGAGCCGCCGGCGACGAGCAGGCTGGCGGCGCCGCGCGCGGCGATGCTGTCCTCGAGCAGCTCGGCGATCTTGCCGGCGGCCTTGTTGGCCCAGCTCGCGCGGTCGGGGCAGTCGGTCCAGCGGACCTGCGTTCCACTCGGTGGTTTCTCAAGCATCGTCTTCATGCCAAGTCCGTCCGTCGCGCTCGATCAGCGCGATGGCGGCGCTCGGCCCCCAAGAGCCGGCCGTGTACGGCCGCGCCGGCACATTCAGTTGCGACCAGGAATCGAGGATGGAATCCGTCCAACGCCATGCCGCCTCGACCTCGTCCACCCGCATGAACAGGGTCGGCCGGCCACGGATCACATCCAACAGCAAGCGCTCGTAGGCGTCGGGAATGACACTGCCGAAGGTGTCGGCAAAGCTGAGGTTGAGCGCCGTCTGCTGGAGGCGCAGTTCGCCCGGACCGGGGCGCTTGTTCAGCATCTGGAACCGAACGCCCTCGTTCGGCTGCAGCCGCATGATGAGCCGGTTGGCCGGCGGCATGGCGCCATAGGTCGGATAGATGAAATGCGGCGGCGACTTGAACTGCACCACGATCTCGGAGCAGCGCTGCGGCAGGCGCTTGCCGGTGCGCAGATAGAACGGCACGCCGGCCCAGCGCCAGTTGTCGATCTCCGCCCGGATCGCGACATAGGTTTCGCGGCCGCTCGTCCCTTTGGCATCGGTCTCGTCGAGATAGCCGGGCACCGGCTGGCCTTCGATCGCGCCGGGGCGATACTGGCCGCGCACCGTCGCGTTCGCGGCCTCCTGGTCCGTCAGCGGATTGAGGGCCTTTAGCACCTTCACCTTTTCGTCGCGCACGGAATCCGCATCCAGCGAGATGGGCGGCTCCATCGCGGTCAGGCACAACACCTGCAGCAGGTGGTTCTGCACCATGTCGCGCAGCGCGCCGGCCGCGTCGTAGTAGCCCCACCGCCCGCCCACCCCGACCGTCTCCGCCACGGTGATCTGGACATGGTCGATGTGCGTGCGGTTCCACAACGGCTCGAACAGCGAGTTGGCGAAGCGCAGCACCATCAGGTTCTGCACCGTCTCCTTCCCGAGATAGTGGTCGATGCGGTAGATCTGCCGTTCCGCGAACACCGCGCCGACTGCCTCGTTGATCGCGCGCGAGGAGGCGAGATCATGACCAAGCGGCTTCTCCAGCACCAGGCGCGTCAGCGGCGTCACCAGGTCATTGCGCCCGAGATTGGCTGCGGTCGGACCGAACAGGTCCGGCGCGGTCGCGAGATAGAACACGCGCACCACCGATTGCCGATCCTTGAGCGCTGAAACCAGCGGGCCAAAGGCGTCCACCTTGGTCGCGTCCAACCCGGCATAGGACAGGCGGCTCGCGAAGCGCGCCCACACCTCGGGGTTCAACGGCTTGCCCTTGGTGGAGAACTCGATGCAGGCAGCCTCTACCAGCCTGATGAATTCCGCCTGGTCCATCTCGGCGCGCGACACCGCGATGATGCGTCCGTCCGGCGGCAGGCGGTTGTCCCGGTCGAGCTCGTAGAGCGCCGGCAGCAGCTTGCGCCGCGCGAGATCGCCTCGCCCGCCGAACACGACCATGTCGAACGGTTCGGTAATCAGCGTCGCGCGCTGGGTGGTCGGCGACGGCATTTCCATGTCGGCCGCCCTCTCCTCTTTGCTCCCTGGCCTATCCGAACCATTAGCGCAAGCTGCGGACAGCCGCAAACGATCATGCCGGGCTGACGACGGAAATACTGAATTTTCTCATGGTTGTGGGCGGAACCTTAACCAGATTCGCAGCCGGATTGCAGGCTCGGACGAAGCGGCGACCGCCCTTTCGCCCTTCAGGCGGGCTCTGCCGTGCTGCCCGCCGGCCCGGCCTGCTTTCTCCCCGGGCCAGGGGCGCCATATTCCCTGGGAGAGGTCGAAATCGCGCGCGAGGCTGTGGCGATTCCGGCCGCAAGTGCTTCGCCGAACGGCCTGCCTTTGGCGAGCGCCGCCAGATACCCGGCATTGAACACGTCGCCGGCACCGATCGTGTCGACCGCGGCCACCGCGGGCGCCGGCACATGGATCAGGCGCCCGGCGGCCAAGGCGGACACGCCGCGCGCGCCGCGCTTGGCGATCACGCACGCGCCACTCGGCATCGCGCGCGCCGCGGAGGCCATGGCCTCTTCGAGGAGGGCGTCCTTGAACAAGGACAAGAGCTCGATCTCGTTCATCAGCAGATGATCGCAGCGCGCCAGCCACGACAGGCACTGCGCGCGAACGCCGTCCGTCCAGCCGGCGCTCGGCCAGCCGGTGTCGAGCGCCATTTCGATGCGGTGCCCGGCGAGCAGGTCGAACAGCGCGGCATAGTCGGATGTCAGGCGATCTGTGAGGAAGCCGCCGACCACCAGGGCGATGCCCCCGCTCAGCGCCTGGAGGTCCAAGCCCCGCCTCACCCCGTCCAGGCTCAGGCGGGAAACGTGCCCCCGCGTGGTGAAGAACGTGCGCTCGGAATCCGGATGCGCGATGCCGACCGAAAAGGTCGTCGGGCAGGACTCCCGCGGCCAGGCGCCGCTGTGCTCGCCAAAGGTGGTGCGCAGCCAATCGCCGAGCACGTCGTCGCCGGTGTTCGCTGCCGCCTGGAAGGGCACACCCAGCGCCCGCCACGCCAGCGCGGTGTTGCCGACGCAGCCCCCCGGGCGGACGTCGCCGTGCGCTACCATGGATTCGGTGCCGGGCCGCAGAACCGTCGGGCAATCGCCGACGACGACATCGACATTGACATTGCCGATGACCGCCAGCGGGCGCATGGACGGCACGATCACTCCGTCCGCGTGATCTTGGTCGTGCGAACGGGAATGCCGACATCCGGCACCCGCTGGCCGGCCAGGCCGATCGCGAGCCGCTGCGCCATCGGCAGCATGGACAGGATGGCGGCCATCCCCCCGACCTTCGGCAGCCTCAGGATGAGGTCGCCGTGGATGAGATCCGATCCGGAGCTGTCGAACACCAGGGTCGGCGAGCCGCCCGCGACCGTGTCGCGCGCCAGTCCCGCCACCAGAGCCGCCGCCGGCTCGTCGGCGCAGAAATGGACCGTGCCCAGTTCAGGCCCGAGAATCTCCAGCGGGCCATGGCGGAACTGGCCTCCTTCCAGCGCATAGGCCGGCATGCGCGCCAGTTCCATGGTGCTGAGCGCGACCGCCTCCGCCAGGCCCCGCAGGCCTCGGCCGGAACAGACGATGGCCCTGCAGGGCTTCAGGAGCTTGACCGCATCGCTGACGTCGAGCCGCACGCGCGCGCGCAACGCATCCAGCGCCGCGGCCGCATCGATCCCCAGGGCCGCCAGGACGCCAAGGTGCAGCGCCAGGGTGATCATCAGGCTGCGCGTGGCGGCGAACGCATGCTCGGTGCCGCCCGCGCCGATCAGCGAGGGGAGCGACCGGGCCAGCGCCGAGTTCGGCTCGAGGCTCATGCCGTAGCAGGCCGCATGCCCGCTCGTTGCCTGCAGCATGCGATGGACCTCCGCCGATTCCCCCGATTGCGAAGTGATGATGATGACCGCCTCGCTCAGGTCCAGGGGCGAATAGAGCTGCTCGGACAGGGAAACGGCGATGGCGTTGATCCCGAGGGCGCGATACTCCACCTCCACCATACGATTGACCGCGTGGGAACCGCCCATGCCGAGCAGGATCGCGCGCCGACGCTGGCGCAAGGCATCGGCCATGCGCGCCGCCAGGCTGGCCGCAGCCTCGAACGAGGCGAGCGCATCCTCGTGCTGGCGCGCCATCTCGCGGTCGATTGCCAGCACGCCTTGGCCCGTGATGTTGCCTGCCGCGCTCATTCCTTCATGCCTCCTGTCGCCATGCCGGAGATCGGCGCTTTCCGGAAAGCGAATCCGAATTCCGCGCCTCCGGAAGTGCGGCGATGATAGCCGGGGCGGAATAAAAGCGTAATCCGCAATCCGCGCACCCCGTCGGCCGGGGCTGGCGATGCGGCCGGTGGCGTGCGTTTGCCGCAATCCGACACAAATTTCCGGCGGCCGCCACGCCCCAGGGAACCCACAGCGGGTCACAGACTTATCTTTTTCCGGCCGCCAGGGAGCTACCTAGAGTTTGCCATCCGTCGAAGCTGGTGACGACAGAATGCCGAGAGCATCCGCGAGGGGGGTGGTCCGCGCCGTGTTCCTCCTGATGCTGATCGGCATGCCGGCCGGCATGTCGAGGCCCGCCCCCGCCGCCAGCATCGTGGTCGAGGCCGACACCGGCATCGTTCTCTCCGCCGATGCCGCCAATCACCTGTGGTATCCCGCCTCGCTCACCAAGCTGATGACGGTCTATGTCGCCCTGTCGGAGATCGAGGCGGGGCGCCTCCGCTTCGAGGACAAGATCAAGGTCTCGCGGCACGCGGCCGGCCAGAATCCGGTCAAGTTCGGCCTCCGCCCCGGACAGGTCATCACCGTGCGCCAGGCGATCGATGCCACCATTGTGGCCTCCGCCAACGATGCGGCGGTCGCGCTTGCGGAGAAGGTAGCCGACAGCGAGGACGCCTTCGCGACCCGCATGACGGGAATGGCGAAGGACCTCGGCATGACGCGCACCGTGTTCCAGAATGCGAGCGGCCTGCCGGCTGACGGACAGGTGACCACGGCGCGCGACCTCGCCGTGCTGGCGATGGCGTTCCTGCGCGATTTCCCCGAGCACTATCCGCTGTTCAACCAGCGCAGCGTCACCATCGGCAAGCGCAGCCGCGGCACGGTCGATTCCATCCTCGGCGCCTATGACGGCGCGGACGGCATGAAGACGGGCTTCACCTGCGCCTCCGGCTACAACATGGTCGCTTCCGCCGAGCGCGGCGGCCGGCGCCTGATCGGCGTGGTGCTCGGCAGCCGCAGCGGCGGGCAGCGCAGCAAAGAGGTGAAACGGCTGCTCGATGCCGGGTTCTCCGCGGTGGCGGCGCCGACGGCCACCTTGGCCGCATTGCCTGACCAGATGACCGAAACGGACGACGGCTCGCCGCCGATCGTGCTCTCCGGCGGCGATTGCGCTGCGCCGCAGCTGATCGGCAGCAGCGTCATCGATTCTGCGGACGAGCTGACCGGATGGGCGGTCGTGCTGGGCAACTACAGCAACCGCACCAAGGCGCAGCGGGCGCTCCAGGACGCCCAGATCAAGCTCGGCACCGCCGCCAGGGACGGCAGGCCCGCCATCATCAAGAACGGGCCCACCACGCTGACCCGCTACAGCGTCCTGCTCGCCGGGCTCGAACGGTCGTCGGCACGCGAGGCCTGCCAGGTCCTCTCCGGCCAGAAGATCTATTGCGTCGCCCTCAGCCCAAAGATCCTGCAGACGCGCTACGCCGGTTCGCGCTAGTGTTCTGACACTGACATTTGGTTTCCACTGGATGTCATGCCACGCCAGGTCATCGGCACCCGTCAGCCACACGAATCGGCATGACGGGAACCGCGTCACCAGCTTGCGCAGGGTGTCGGCGGTGTAACGGGTGCCGAGCCACTGCTCGATCTCGGTGATATGAATGCGGGGATGGTGCGCCATCGCCCTGGCGCTCGCCATGCGCTCGGCGAACGTCGCCATGCCGTCGGCCGGCTTCAACGGATTTTGCGGCGAGACCAGCCACACACCTCGTCGAGGTCGAGATAGGCCAGCGCCGCCAACCCGATGCGCCGATGTCCCCCATGCGGCCCTGCGTATTTTCCGTGTCAGGGCGTCACGCTTTTGCGTGTTTCACGTGAAACATTTGCCGGTGCACGCCGCGCCTTGCGCCCTCGGCATCCCGCCCTGCATCGGTTGTCAGCGCCCGGTCCAGCGTGCCAGGATCGCCGCCGGCTTCAACCGGCGGGGAGATTCGATGACAGCGGTCGACGTGGCGCGAGGGCTGCCGTGCTGGCGCGGCAAGGTCGATCCGCAGCCGATCAAGGGCGGCATCACCAACGCCAATTTCCTGGTGGAGGACGCCGGTGAGCGCTACTTCGTGCGCGTCGGCGAGGACATCCCGATCCACGGCGTGATGCGGTTCAACGAATCCGCCGCCAGCCGCGCCGCCGCCGCCTGCGGCCTGTCGCCCGAATTGCTGCACCAGGCGCCTGGTGCGCTGGTGTTCCGCTTCATCGAGGCCAAGACCCTGGCCGCCGAGGACGTGCGGCCGCGGGCGATGCTTGGGCGCATCCTGCCGCTCATCCGCACCTGCCATCGCGAGATGCCGAAGCACGTGCGCGGGCCTGTGCTCATCTTCTGGGTGTTTCACGTCGTACGGGACTACGCCCACACCTTGAAGGCCGGCAACAGCGCGCACTTGGCCGAGCTGCCTGCGCTCCTGCGCATGGCGGAAGAGCTGGAACAGGCGGTCGGACCTGTCGAGATCGTGTTCGGCCACAACGACCTGCTGCCCAGCAACTTCCTCGATGACGGCAAGCGGCTGTGGCTGATCGACTGGGATTATGCCGGCTTCAACTCGCCGCTGTTCGACCTCTCCAACCTGGCATCCAACAACGAGGTGAGCGAGTCGGACGAGCGCTGGCTGCTGGAAACCTACTTCGAGCGCCCGCTCACGGCCGTGCTCTGGCGCAGCTACCGCGCCATGAAATGCGCCTCGCTGCTGCGCGAGACCATGTGGAGCATGGTGCAGGAGATCCACTCCGAACTGGACTTCGACTACCCCGCCTACACCGCCGACTACCGCGGGCGCCTGGAGCGGATGTATGCGGCGTTCAAGGCGGAGTAAAGAAAGGCTGCTCGATTCAAGCACAACCCTATCGTCATGGTCGTTCTTGGCACGACTATCCACGAATTTCTTTCCCCAGCATAGAGCGGATGCAGACAAACTCGTGGGTCCTCGTGCCAAGCACGAGGATGACGGAAATTGTGAGCGTCCCTCCCTACACCCTCATCAACGGCCGCGTCAGGCACGTCGGCCCGCCCTCGCCCGGCACCGAGATCGCGTCGGCATCGATCACGTGGACCCTGCAGCCGGCTTCTTCCATGCGGCGCCGGGTCTCCGGGTTGCCCTTCACCATCACCACCTCGCGCGGGGCGATGGCGAGGACGTTGCAGCCCATGCCGGCGAACTCCTCGTCCGGCACCTCGACCAGCTGCATGCCCTTGTCCACCAGCCATTCGCGGAAGGCGATCGGCATGAGCGGCGAATAGACCAGCTGCAGGTCGCGGTCGAGTGGCGAGATCACCGACATCAGATGGAACACG
>DASSBF010000167.1:0-24827 GCA_035699005.1 Dongiaceae bacterium | reverse complement strand
AGGGCCGCGAGCTGCTCGGCTCGCGCCGGGCGGCCGCCATCGGGCATCATGGTCGACATGTCCCAATGCAGCATGCCGCCCGCTTCCTGCAGGGCGGACAGGCGGCGGAAACGCCGCTCGAGCCCGGCGTAGGCGCTGCCGGAAGCATTCAGAGGCTTGTTCATGGGCGGCGCTCGCGCTCCAGCTTCAGATGATAGAGCACATAGATGACGGCCAAGGCAGCCGCCAGCAAACCCCAGGTGATGGCGTATTGCAAATGGTCGTTGGGCAGCTCGACCCTGGTCTGCCCGCCCACCGGATAGTTCCCGGGATTCTGCGCCGGCCCGGCCTCGACATAGAGGTCGGTGCGGAAATCGACCCCCGAACTTGCCGCCATCGCCGGCAGGTCGAAGAAGAACCACATGTTGTTCTGCGGCTCGTTGTCCGGTTGCATCCAGGCCTTGCCGTGCGCCAGCCGGACCACGCCATCCAGCGTCTGGGTCCCCGTCACCTGCCCTTCGGCGCGGCGCTCGGGAAGCTTGCGCGCGACCGGCACCCAGCCGCGGTCGACCAGCACGCTGCCGCCACCGGCGAGCACGAACGGCGTCAGCACGTGATAGCCGACATTCCCGTTCATCGAGCGCGCGCCGAGATAGAGTTCCTTGTCGTGCAGGAACGTGCCTTCGAGGCGGACGCGGCGATACTCCATCTGCGCTGGATCGGCGCCGCCAGCTTTGCCATCCGGGGGAGGCAGCGCCGTCGGCTCGGCCGCCACCCGCGACTCGCGATCGGCGATCAGGCCCTCCTTCCAGTGCAGGCGGTGCACCTGCCAGACGCACAGCGCGATCATCGCGATCACCGCGGGCACGGAAAACAGCGTCGGCCACAGGGTCGGCCGGAAGCGGAGCTTGCTCAGCATCGGATGGTCAGCTCCTGTGCTCGCCGGCCTGATGCTTGAACTGCAGCCCGATCATGATTCCCTTTGCCGGAGGCAGCAGCCAGAGCGACAGGCCGATGACGACGATCGGCCAGAGGATGGCGTGCACCCAGATCGGGGGCTCGAATACCGCCCAGACCAGGAATACCAGCGGCATCGTGATGATCAGCACGATGAACATCACGAACACCGCCGGCCCGTCGCCGCTGTCCATCGCGCCGAGCGCCAGCCCGCACGAATCGCACATCTCGGAGACCTTCAGGTAGCCGGAAAACAATCTGCCGCGCCCGCAGCGCGGGCAGCGGCAGTTGAAACCGGCGGAAACCGGCGAGACGCTCACGGCCTCGCCGCCTGGTGACGGGGCGGATGCCGCGCCGTCACTCCGCCGGATGCGGCGCGTTCGCGCCGCCCCAGATGTAGACGAAGATGAACAGGAACAGCCACACCACGTCGACGAAGTGCCAGTACCAGGCCGCGGCCTCGAAGCCGAAATGATGCTGCGGGGTGAAGTGCCCCTTGATCGAGCGAACCAGGCAGACGATCAGGAACGTGGTGCCGACGATCACGTGAAAGCCGTGGAACCCGGTCGCCATGAAGAAGACCGAGGCGAACACAGTGTCGGTGAAGCCATAGGGCGCGTGGGAGTATTCGTACGCCTGGACGCAGGTGAAGAGGATGCCCAGCGCGACCGTGAAGGTCAGCCCCTGGACCAGCCCCTTGCGGTCGCCCTCGCGCAGGGCGTGGTGGGCCCAGGTGACGGTGCAGCCGGAGGTCAGCAAGATCAGCGTGTTGAGCAGCGGCAGCGACATCGGGTCGAAGGTCACCAGCCCCTTCGGCGGCCAGACGCTGCCGATCGCTGCCTTGGGATCGATCGAGGCGTCGAAGAATGCCCAGAAGAAAGCCGCGAAGAACATCACCTCCGAGGCGATGAACAGCGACATGCCGTAGCGCAGGCCGATCTGCACCACCGGCGTATGGTGGCCCTGGAACTCGGCCTCCCTGACCACGTCCGTCCACCACATGAACAGGGTGCAGAGCAGGATGGCGATGCCCGGGGCGATCCACCACAGCCCGTGCCCGTGCATGAACTGCACGATCCCGAAGGTCAGCACGAATGCGGCGATCGAGCCGATCAGCGGCCATGGGCTGGGGTCGACCAGGTGGTAGGGATGGTGAGGCTTGTGGGCTTCCGCGGGGGCTGCACTCATCGTTTCTTCCTTCGTCGCGACGTGTCGTTCAGTTCACGGGAGCCGGCTGGCCGCCGGCCTGGCCAGTCTCCGCCTGCCCGACTTTCTGCTCCGCATTCTTGCCGTCGTCCTCGGCGCGGAAGAAGGTGTAGGACAGGGTGATGTCGTTCATGCTCTTGAGCAGTGGGTCCTTCAGCATCGCCGGGTCGATGAAAAAGCTCACCGGCATCTCCACCCGCTGGCCGGGCTGGAGCGTCTGCTCCTTGAAGCAGAAGCACTCGATCTTGGTGAAATAGGCGCCGAACACGTCCGGCGACACGTTGAACACCGCGCGGCCCGTAACCGGCCGCGATTCCAGGTTCTCCGCGACGTAGAACGCCAGCTTGGTCTCGCCGACCCGCAGGTCGAGGCTGCGCTGCATCGGCTGGAAGCGCCAGTCCAGGCCGCTCGCCACGTCGGCGTTGAAGGTGACGCGCACCACGCGGTCGGCAATCTCGCCCGGCGCCTTGTCGGCGCGCTGCGGCGTGCCGTCGAAGCCGGTCGCCTCGCAGAATATGCGATAGAGCGGCACCGAGGCGAAGGTGAGGCCGGTCATCCCGGCGATCACGCCGACCAGAACCATCAGCAGGTTGAGGTTGCGCCGCTGGCGCG
The DNA here is from genome assembly GCA_035699005.1 of Dongiaceae bacterium. Taxonomy (GTDB): domain Bacteria; phylum Pseudomonadota; class Alphaproteobacteria; order Dongiales; family Dongiaceae; genus Dongia_A. Next base: position 22,073 of record DASSBF010000167.1, on the reverse strand, counting down.
ACGGGGCGGCCATGGTCAGCCCCCCTTCATCCGGACGATGGTGACGACATAGACCACCAGCACGAACGCGGCGAGCGCGAGAAAGATCGCCCAGTTGCGCGCCCGCTGGCGGCGGCGGCGCTCGTCGTTCACGGGAGTCTGGCGCGCGTTCATGAGCCGAGCACCGCCAGCAGGCCCGGCGCGCGGTCGAGCACCAGCGCCGCGAAATGCCCGAACAGGTAGACCAGGGAGAAGCCGAACATCGCCTTGGCGGCGCGATGCCCCCCCTTGCCCGCGCTATGCGCGGGCAGCGCAACGTCGCGCTCCCGCAGCACGGCGACCGCATGCCCGATGAAGGCGGCATTGAGGCCGACCGCGACCGCGGCATAGAGCCACCCCGCAACGCCCAGCCAAGCCGGCACCAGCGCGATCGGCGCCAGCAGCAGCGTGTAGATCAGTATCTGGATTTTGGTCGCGCGCTGGCCCGCAACCACCGGCATCATGGGGACGCCGGCCTTGGCATAATCGCCCTCGCGGAACAGCGACAGCGCCCAGAAGTGCGGCGGCGTCCAAATGAAGATCAGCAGGAACAGCGAGACCGAAGCGAGGCTGATGTCGCCGGTGACGGCGGCCCAGCCGATCATCGGCGGAAAGGCGCCGGCCGCGCCGCCGATCACGATGTTCTGCGGCGTGCGGCGCTTCAGCCACATGGTGTAGATCACGACATAGAAGAAGATCGTGAATGCGAGCAGGCCCGCCGCCATCCAGTTGACCGCTATGCCCATCAGCATGACCGAGAACACCGCGAGCACGCCGCCGAACGTCAAAGCCGCATCCGGTTCCACCGCGCCACGCGGGATCGGGCGGCCGCAGGTGCGGTTCATGATCGCGTCGATATCGCGGTCGAACCACATGTTGATGGCGCCCGAGGCGCCCGCCCCGACCGCGATGCACAGCACCGCCACCGCGGCGATCAGCGGATGGATGTGGCCCGGCGCCACCGCGAGGCCGGCGAAGCCCGAGAACACCACCAGCGACATGACCCGCGGCTTCAGGAGCGCGATGAAATCGCCGACGCTGCCCCCGCTGCCGGCAAGCGCGGCGCGGTCGGTCAGCAATGGTGGGGCGAGGCGGTTCATGAAGCTCTGCGTCTCTGGTGCGGATGAATGCGGGGATCGCGCCCCGCATTCACCCTTGTCCTTGCCTTAGTGGGCTTCGCTCTTGATCTGCGGCAGCTCGTTGAAGGTGTGGAACGGAGGCGGCGAAGACACCGTCCATTCCAGCGTCGTCGCGCCGACGCCCCACGGGTTCTCCGCGATCCGGCGGCCGGCGAAGACGGTGTAGAGGGCGAGGCCCACCCACCAGACGGCCCCCGCCGCCGAGATGAAGGCGCCGATGGACGAGACGTGGTTCCAGAAGGCGAAGGCTTCCGGATAGTCGGGATAGCGCCGCGGCATGCCCTGCAGGCCGAGGAAATGCTGCGGGAAGAAGGTCACGTTGACCCCGACGAAGGTCACCCAGAAGTGGACCTTGCCGGCCCATTCCGGGTACTGCCGGCCCGACATCTTGCCGATCCAGTAGTAGAACCCGCAGAAGATCGCGAATATGGCGCCGAGGCTGAGCACGTAGTGGAAATGCGCCACCACGTAGTAGGTGTCGTGGAACGCCACATCCATGCCGGCATTGGCAAGCACCACGCCGGTGACGCCGCCGATGGTGAACAGGAAGATCATTCCGACCGCCCACAGCATCGGCGTGTCGAAGCGGATCGAGCCACCCCACATGGTCGCGATCCAGGAGAACACCTTCACCCCGGTCGGCACCGCGATCACCATGGTCGCCGCCATGAAGTAGGCGCGGGTGTCGACATCCATGCCGACCATGTACATGTGGTGCGCCCACACGACGAAGCCGACCAGGCCGATCGCCACCATGGCGTAGGCCATGCCGAGATAGCCGAACACCGGCTTCCTGGAGAAGGTGGAGACCACCTGGCTGACGATGCCGAAGCCCGGCAGGATCAGGATGTACACTTCGGGGTGGCCGAAGAACCAGAACAAATGCTGGAACAGGATCGGATCGCCGCCGCCTTCCGGCTTGAAGAAGTTGGAGCCGAAGTTCCGGTCGGTCAGCAGCATGGTGATCGCGCCCGCGAGCACCGGCAGCGACAGCAGCAGCAGGAACGCCGTCACCAGCACCGACCACACGAACAGCGGCATCTTGTGCAGCGTCATGCCGGGCGCGCGCATGTTGAAGATGGTGGTGATGAAGTTGATGGCGCCGAGGATCGAGGCCGCGCCCGCCATGTGGATCGAGAAGATGGTCATGTCGACCGCGCGGCCAGGTTCGTAGTCGCCGCCGGAGAGCGGCGGGTAGAGCGTCCAGCCGGTGCCGGCGCCGCCGTCGACGAAGGTCGAGGACACCAGCATGATCAGCGCCGCCACGGTCAGCCAGTAGCTGATGTTGTTCATGCGCGGGAAGGCCATGTCCGGCGCGCCGATCATGAGCGGCACGAACCAGTTGCCGAAGCCGCCGATCAGCGCGGGCATGATGGTGAAGAAGATCATGATCAGGGCGTGCGCCGTGATCACCACGTTCCAATGCTGGCCGTCGGGCGAGCCGTCGGTGCCGAAATACTGGATGCCCGGTTCCATCAACTCCAGCCGCATATAGACCGAGAAGCTGAGGCCGATGAGGCCGGAAACCACCGCCAGCAGCAGGTACAGCGTCCCGATGTCCTTGTGGTTCGTGGAATAGAACCAGCGCACCCAGAAGTTCGGCGTGTGCTCGTCGTGGCCGTAATGCGATTGGGACGTTGTGACGGGGCTCATGGCTGCAATCCCTCGTGACTTGAACTGACGTTACTGCGCGGCGACGGCCTGGGCCCCGGTCGACTCTTGGGGCGTGCCGTCGACCTTGGCGAACTTCTTCTGCGCGTCGGCGACCCAGGCATGGAACTCCTCCTTGGTGACCGCGTGGACCTTGATCGGCATGAAGCCGTGGCGCACGCCGCACAGTTCCGAGCACTGGCCGTAATAGATGCCCGGCCGCTCGATGTTGAACCAGCTCTCGTTGACCCGGCCCGGCACGGCGTCATGCTTCACGCCGAAGGCGGGAACGGTCCAGGAATGGATCACGTCGGCGCCGGTGATCTGGATGCGGATGTCGACGCCGACCGGAAGCACGACCTCGTTGTCGGCGTCGAGCAGGTAGTGCTGGCCGGGCTTGAGATCGGCCTTCTCGATCAGGTTGGCGTCGAAGGTGAAGTTGCCGTTGTCGGGGTACTCGTAGCTCCAGTACCACTGGTGGCCGATGGCCCGGATGGTAAGGCCGGGTTTCGGGATCTCGAGCTGCCGGTAGAGCAGCGGGAACGAGAACACCGCGATGGAGACCAGGATCAGCGCCGGCACGATGGTCCAGGCGACCTCGAGCAGGGTGTTGTGCGTGTTCTTCGAGGGCACGGGGTTCTTCGATTCGCGGAACCGGAACCACACGATGAACAGCAGGCCGAGTACGAACAGGGTGATGACGGTGATGATCGGCAGCAGCACGTAGTTGTGCAGGAAGTCCAGCCTCTCCGCGAGCTCCGTCGCGGGCGCCTGCAGGCCGATGCCCCCGTCGTGCGGTGCGCCCAGCACCGGGGCCTGATCCTGGGCCAGGGCCGGCATTGCCGCAGCGGCGAGCGTGGCCGCACCGGCGAGAGACCAAATCCTCGAACGTTTCATCGTGTCGCTTCCCATTCCTGCCGCCGCCATCGGCTGCGCCCGGCTGCGGTCCCGCTTGCCTTTTAGCCGAATTGATCCGGCGGTAAACGGCTTCGTTAAGCTTCGCGCCGGTCGGACGCTTTCGCGCGCGCGACATGCGCGCCGAACCCCCGTCCCCGCGGCCGGCGGCAAGCTACACCTCCGCCCTTGAAACCTCAAGCATTCCGGGGACTTGCGGTCCCGCCGCAACGCCCGGTCCAGTGACGCCGCGCGCAATTGCTGCGACGATCAGCCGCATAAATCGCACCCAGCCGATCGACTCGCGGACAACGGCGCCGCGCTCGCGCACTGACAGGATGGACCGGGACGGCTATCGTGCCCACATTGTTGAGACGCATATCGCCTTTCCGTGGAGCAGCGCCATGTCCGCCATCGCCATCACCGATGATCTGTTCTTCAATCGCGCCGGGCTGGATCGCGGCCGTGCGGAGCGCACCGTGGCCGACGCGCTGCAGGGCGGCGACGATGGCGAGCTCTTCCTGGAGTTCAATCAGTCGGAGGCGCTGGCCTTCGACGACGGCAAGCTGAAGAGCGCCAGCTTCGACGTCACGCAAGGTTTCGGCCTGCGCGCGGTCGCGGGGGAGGCGCACGCCTATGCCCATGCCAGCGATCTGTCGGACGCGGCGCTGCAGCGCGCCGCCGCGACCGTGAAGGCGGTGCACAAGGGCTATGGCGGAACCCTGGCCGAGCCGCCGCAGGGCACCAACCGGCACCTCTATTCCGACGACAACCCGCTGGCCAGGATGGAGTTCGGCGCCAAGGTGGCGCTGCTGCAGGAGATCGACGCCTATGCCCGCGCCAAGGACCCGCGCATCAAGCAGGTGATGGCCTCGATCTCCGGCTCCTGGCAGGCGGTGCAGATCATGCGCGGCGACGGCAGCCGCGCCGCCGATATCAGGCCGCTGGTCCGGCTCAACGTCGCCGTCATGGTCGAGGAGAACGGCCGCATGGAGACCGGCAGCCACGGCACCGGCGGGCGCTATGCCTATGAGCTGGTGGTCGATGCCGCGCACTGGAAGGCCAGCGTCGATGAGGCGCTGCGCCAGGCCTTGGTCAACCTCGGCTCGGTCCACGCCCCGGCCGGCGAGATGCAGGTGGTGCTGGGCTCGGGCTGGCCGGGCATCCTGCTGCACGAGGCGATCGGACACGGCCTCGAAGGCGACTTCAACCGCAAGAAGACCTCGGCCTTCGCCGGCCTGATGGGCCGCCAGGTCGGGTCCAAGGGCGTGACGGTGATCGATGACGGCACGCTGCAGGACCGGCGCGGCTCGCTCACCATCGACGACGAGGGCACGCCCAGCCAGCGCACGGTGCTGATCGAGGACGGCGTCCTGACCGGCTATCTGCAGGACCGGCAGAACGCGCGCCTGATGGGCATGAAGCCGACCGGCAACGGCCGGCGCCAGAGCTTCGCCCACCACCCGATGCCGCGCATGACCAACACCATCATGCTGGGCGGCCAGCATGCGCCGGACGAGATCATCAAGTCGGTGAAGAAGGGACTCTACGCCGTCAATTTCGGCGGCGGGCAGGTCGACATCACTTCGGGCAAGTTCGTGTTCTCCGCCTCCGAGGCCTATCTGATCGAGGACGGCAAGGTCGGGCCCGCCGTCAAGGGCGCGACCCTGATCGGCAACGGGCCGGATGTTCTCACCAAGGTTTCCATGATCGGCAACGACATGAAGCTCGACCCCGGAGTCGGGACCTGCGGCAAGGACGGCCAGGGCGTGCCGGTCGGCGTCGGCCAGCCCACCATGCGCATCGATGGCTTGACCGTGGGCGGCACGGCGGCCTAAAGCCAGTCCCCTCACGTTCGAGGGGCTCTGCGTCGTGTTGGGAACTGCGGCGTCGCCGTTGGCCGGCACCGAGATCGATTGGGCGAGCGTTCGGCGGCAGCAGATGGCGGCCGCTTCGTTTGTCCTGCTGCTGACGGCGCCGTTGGCCCTGCTCACCGTCCTGGCGCGCAATGGCCTGCCGCAATACCCGACACTGTTCGGCGCGGCGTTCCTGGTGTTCTGGCTCGGCATCACGCTTGCGTTCGATCTGACGGCCTTTCTGAAGTCCGACAGGATGCGGGCCTTGTGGCTGGGACCGCTCACCCTGTTGTCCCTGCTCGTTGCCCTGGCGCCGACCTATCTCGGCGGCGTCGGAATCATCCTCCTGGCGCTGGCCGTGGCGGCATCGCTGGTAGCATTTGTCCGGCAGCGGCCAGGCGGCCGGCCCTGGTGGCTGCTCCTTGTGTTCGCGACGCTCTATCTCGCGTTCGAGATCGGCGGGAACAAGTACGTCAACTTCTTCGCGGATCGCCTGGCGCTGTTCGGGCGCACCGACGGCGACATCTTCAGCGAGGGCGCGATCGTCGGCTCGATCCTGAGCTACGGCTGGCCAAGCATGGCGATCGACGGCCTGGCGCCGCTCAAGTACCACGTCGCCGCCCTGTGGGCGGCCGCGCGCATCGGCGATGCGGGGGGAGCAGGCGACGTTCCGTCCGGCTATATCGCCGCGATCGTCTACACCCGAATCTTCCTCCTGACGCCGCTGCTGATCTGGGCGGCGCTGCAGGCCACCATCCTGTTCCATGCGGTCTTCAGGCCAGGGCGCGCCGTGACGGCGGCCGGGCTCGCATTCGCCCTGGGCATCGTGGTCTTCGTCGCGCCCTATGCCGGCCTCGGCAACGCCGCCTTCAACAGCGAGACCATGAGCCTCGGCGCCGCGCTCGGCCTGCTGGTATTCCCGAGCTGTTTCCTGGTCGGGAGCGATCCGGCCGCGACCGCACGCGCGCGGCACCTGGCCTGGGCGGCGGCCGCGCTTGCGCTCTATCCCATCAGCGCGGCCAAGATCTCGATGGGGTTCGTGGTGGCGGTGCTGTTCGGCTGGTGGCTATTTCGGCTCGAAGGGCCGCGCCGGCTGGCGTTCTGGCTGTGGGGCGGCATCGGGTTCCTCGCTTTCCTCGCCGCGTACCTGATGTTCAACGACGACAGCGCGATGGGCGCGCGTTTCTTCGGCAAGCCGTACTACGTCGAATACGGCTTCGAGCGCGGCGACTGGCTGCTGCCGGTCACCTTCCAGATCGAGACCATTCTCGCGCTCATCCTGCTCGCCTGCATGCGCACCATCGCCGCGCGGCGCTTCGCGGTCGAGACCCTGATCCTGGCAGCGCTTGCCGGCAACCTCCCTGGCCTGCTCATGTACATCCAGTCCGGCAACGCCGCCTATTTCCTGATCGCGCAGGCCTGGATCGCGATCCCGATCCTGGCGGCGCTGCTGCCGGCGGCGGCGGCGGCGATCGGCGCGCGGCTGCGCGGCTTCGGCCGCTGGGCGCCGGCGACAGTCGTCGTCCTGGTGGTCATTGCGACGGGCTACGCCTCCTACTCGGAGTTCCGCACACGCGGCGCCCTGTTCGTCGACGCCAACGCCCTGCTGCGCAGCGGCGATCTCTCCTACTACGCGGACGACAGCCGCCGGGTCTGGCGCGCCGATGCCAAGCGGGCGCTGAAGGAGTTCGGGCTGGCCGAGGCGCTCACCATGCCGGCCGCGGTGCCGACGGGCCTCGCGCTCGCCGGGCATCTGCTGGACGCGCGCCGCTCGCTGGGCGGCAAGGCGGCGCTCTATGTGCCGGCCGAGAACACCGACTATTGGAACCTGGTGGTCGATTGCGATGGCAAGAGCGTCTACCCCGTCGCCATGGCGGGACTTGCCATGATCGACGGCTATGTGCCGAGGCAATCGGATTGCCCCCAGGAGATCGCCTTGCGCGGCTTCGGCGTTCCGCCCGACGTGCGGCCGCAGGAAACCCGCGAGTCGATCTGCCAGCGCGCCCGCGCCAAAGGGTTCGAGCGCGTGCTGTGGCTCGGCTCTCCGGAGGCGCCGGGTGACGTTCTCGATTGCGGCGGCGCCGGATAGGCATTGCTGCCGCAAGATCGGGTCACCCGGCTGCTTGAAGGATTGCGCTTTATCGCCCAAGCTGGGCGGACTCGATGAATCCAGGGCCGAGTGGACCGATGACCGCATCCCCGACCTATAGTCTCGTCATTCCCGTCTACAACGAAGAGCAAGCGATCCCGTTCCTGATGGAGCGGCTGGAGCCGGCGGTCGCGCAGTTGGATGGCCCGGTCGAGATCCTGTTCGTGAATGACGGCAGCGCGGACCGCAGCCGGCCGCTGCTCGAGCAGCTCGCGCGCGAGGATCGCCGGGTCAAGATCATCAATCTCAGCCGCAATTTCGGCCATCAGATCGCCATCACCGCGGGCATGGAGCATGCGGCGGGCGATGCCATCATCGTCATGGATGCCGACCTGCAGGATCCGCCGGAAATCATCGGCGAAATGGCGCACCACTGGCGCGGCGGCTTCGACATAGTCTATGCGCAGCGGATCGAGCGGCAGGGCGAATCGGCGTTCAAGCGCGCCACCGCCAGCGCCTTCTACAAGCTCGTCAACGCACTGTCCGACACCGCGATTCCGCTCGATACCGGGGATTTCAGGCTGATCAGCAGGCGGGCCCGCGACGCTTTCATGCACATGCCGGAGCGCGAGAGGTTCGTCCGCGGCATGTTCGCCTGGATCGGGTTCAAGCAATGCGCCGTCCCGTTCGTCCGCTCCGCGCGGGTTGCCGGCGGCACGAAATATCCGCTGCCGCGCATGATCCGCCTCGCGGTCAACGGCGTCATCTCGTTCTCGGACGTCCCGCTCCGGCTGGTCATGTATATCGGCCTCGCCATCACCACCTTCGCGATCCTGTACGGCATCTGGACGGTCATCCAGCGTCTGGCCGGTGCGGAATACGTCCCGGGCTGGGCCTCGCTGTTCGTCGCGACGGTGCTGCTGACGGGCGCCAACATGACGATGCTGGGCGTCATCGGGCTCTATGTCGGGCGAATCTATACCCAGGTGAAGGGCCGCCCGATGTACCTGATCGACTCGGTCGTCAGCGGCCCGGCACCCGGCGAGGGCGATCCGAAAAACCAATAACATGAAGCGTCCCGGTGTGGCTTCGCTCGCAACGCCGCTCACGACCGGCGCTCGCGCCACAGCAGCATGGCGCTCGGGAGCCCGACAAAGCTGGTGAGCAGGAAAGCCGCGCGCAGCACGAGCGCGAGCAGAAAACCATAGGATGCGGGCACTCCCGCGAGATTGAGCAGCGCCACCGCGGCAGCCTCGAAGATGCCGATGCCGTTGAGCGAGATCGGGACCGCGCTGGCGATGGCGGTGCCGCCCGCCGCGAGCGCGATCGCGGCGATTCCCAGCGGATGGCCGATGTCCGGCAGGACCACGCGCCACATCGCGACTATCAGGCAGACGTTCAAGAGACTGGCGATCCAGAACCCGATGGCCGCGCGGCGGTGACGGCGCATGCGCGTCTGCATTCGCCCGGTTTCCACCAGGATGGTCGCGAACAGCCGCCACGCGCTTTGCGCCAGCCCGCCATGCCCCATGGTGCGTTCGATTGATCGCCGGCCGAGCCAGTAGAGAACCAGGACGAGCGCAGTGACCGCGGCGACGCCGGCCGCGACGATGAGGGCCCGGAGCCAGGACTGGAGCCACGGCATCGGCGCCAGCGCCGCGGCCGTCACGACGACCACATACAATGCCAATTGCATCAGCCGCTCATAGGCGACGGCGCCGACCGCGGTCGAGGCGCGGCCGCACGACTTGGTGAGGAGCACGACCCGCAACCCATCCGATCCAAGCGTGCCCGGCAGGAAGTTGCTCAGAAACAGGCCGGCGAATATGCTGTGCCAGGAGCGCGCCCATGGCTCGCGCACGCCGAGCATGTCGATGAGGGCCCGCCAGCGCAGCACCAAGGCGGCCTGTGCGGCAAGGCACAGTGCAACCACCTCCGCCAGGGTGGCGCGCGAAAGAGCGGCGGCCGCGTTCCGCAGCGAGTCCCAATCGACCACGGCGACCAACACACCCAGCAAGGCCGCGCTTACCGCCACTTGCAACAGCGGCGCCAACCAGCGTGGCAGCGCGGGCCGTCGGGTTTCGCGCGCGCTCACCTGTCGCGCTTTCGCGTGGACGCCACCATGGCGCTAGCCCGCATTCCCCGAGCGCCTCGCCGGCAGCGCGTCGAGGATCCTCTGCCGCTCCTCCGGAGTCGAGACGATCCAGTCGCGGATCTCGTCGATGGTGCGCCGGCAGCCGATGCACCAGCCGGTCGCGGGGTCGATCTGGCAGACGCTGATGCAGGGCGACGGCGGGCCGCTGGCCAGCAGGCGGCGGCGCTCTTCCCGGCGCTTCTCGCGTGCCAGGCGGCGCTGGTCTTCCGTGATGTCGCTCATCAGGCCATGCCCGGTCCGTGATCGGTGGCGCGCCCGAAATCAAGTCCGGATTTGCGGCGGCGCGGCGGCGGTCTCATATCATGGCCGCCGGACTCTTGAACAGCCGCCGGCGAGGGCCGGCAGGGTTTAACCCTTTCTTTGCTTTCGGACCACTAGGGTCGTTGCCGCCGGCCGCAGTATTGCCTGCGCATCGCGCGCGACTGGAATATGCGGCATACCGGGTCATGTCGCGCAACGGCGGGATTCCAGGGCCAATGAGACGGGAAACATCGAACCGCATCCGGTTCGCCATTGAAGAGCTGGTTCCCGGGATCATCCGCGACAGCAGGCCATTTGCCTTTCTGCTGCGGCTGGCCGGCGGCACCCATGTCGAGGCCCTTGCCGAATTCCGCCGGCGCGCACCGTTCCTCACGGCCGACGAGTACCGCGCCCTCTACGCCTCTCATCCTCGCGTCCATGACGACACCGACCTGTCGGCGGCCTGCGTCGAACTCATCGGCCGCAGTGCGATCGGGCCGGAAATCTGCGATGTCGGCTGCGGCACCGGCCATCTCATCCGCGTGCTGGCAGCGGCGCCGACGCTGAAGGATTGCCGGTTCACGGGGATCGATTTCGTGTTGGACAAGGCCGTGGCCGGCCCGAACATCGCGTTCCGGGAATGCAACATCGCACGGATGCCGTTTCCGGACCGCGCCTTTGACACCGTCGTCTGCACCCACGTGCTCGAGCACATTCTCGATCTTCGCGCGGCGCTGACCGAGTTGCGGCGGGTCGCGCGGCGGCGATTGATCCTGGTGGTGCCGCGCGAGCGCGAGTTCGAATACAACTTCAATCCGCACTTCCATTTCTTCCCCTACCCGCACTCGTTCCTCAAAATGCTGTTCCCGATTCCGGATCGTCACCAGATCCGGCAGATCGGCCGTGACTTTTTCTACACGGAGGATATGGAAACCGGCGGCGCGGCGGCGTGATGGAGTAATATCGTGCGCGCCGGAGTCCTGAGGCATGGAGCCTCGACCCGCGACAGCCGGCCAGGAGGGAAGCAGTGCTGCCGACGACCGGCCATTGGGGGCGCCTGATCGCGACCACCCGCCTCGCGACCGGGCTTGTACTATTCTTCTACGTCCTCACGCACAGCCTCAATCACGCCCTCGGCCTCGTTTCGCTGTCCGCGATGGAGGCCGGGCGCATTCCGTTCCTCGCCTTCTGGCGCTTCAAGCCGATCGAGATCGCGCTGCTGCTGGCGGTGGTGCTGCATCTCGCGATCGGCCTGCGCGCGCTCTATCGGCGCAAGAGCCTCCGCATGCCGCGGCTGGAAGCGGCCCAGCTTCTGCTCGGGCTGTGCGTTCCGCCGCTGATCCTGCTGCACGTCATCGGCACCGTGGTCTCGCACGACCTCTATGGCCTCGACGACCGCTACGCCTACGTGCTGTGGGTGATCTGGGTTTTGAAGCCGAGCCAGGGACTCCTGCAATCGCTCGGCCTCGCGGTGGCCTGGGTCCATGGCTGCATCGGCCTCAACTACTGGCTGCGCGTGAAGTCGTGGTTCCCGCCCTGGCGGCCCTGGCTCGGCGCGCTGGCGCTGCTGGTCCCGGTGCTCGCGCTGCTCGGCGTCGTCGCCGGCGCGCGCGAGGTCGCCAGGCTGGCCGCCGACCCAGCCTGGCTGCCGGCCTTCGCGGCCGAGATCGACATGCAGACCCGGGAGCAGGTGGCGCTCCTCTATCGGCTGCGCGACGTGCTGATGGTCGCCTTCATGCTCGCGGTCGGCGGCGTGCTCGCGACGCGCGCCGTGCGTTCCCTCGCCACCCGCCGGCGCGCCTTGGCCGTCTCCTACCCCGACGGCAGGCGGGTCGTGATCCAGCCCGGCACCAGCCTGCTCGAGGCCAGCCGCATCGGCGGCATCCCCCATGCCTCCGTCTGCGGCGGGCGCAGCCGCTGCTCGACCTGCCGCGTGCGGGTGATCCAGGGAGCGGAGTTCCTGCCCCTGCCGGCGGAGGAGGAGCAGCGCGTGCTTGCCCGCATCCACGCCGCGCCCGGCGTGCGCCTCGCCTGCCAGGCGCGGCCGACGGGGCCGGTCACCATCCAGCCCTTGCTGCCGCCCCATGTCAGCGCCAAGACGGCCCTGTCCGGCGGCGATGTCAGCCAGGGTAAGGAGCAGGAAGTGGCCGTGCTGTTCGCCGACCTGCGCGGCTTCACCAGCATGGCGGAGCGGCGCCTGCCCTACGACGTGGTGTTCCTGCTGAACCAGTATTTCCGCGCCATGGGCGAAGCGGTGGTCGCGGCCGGCGGCCATGTCGACAAGTTCATCGGCGACGGCGTGATGGCGGTATTCGGGCTGCGCGGGCGGCCGGAGCTCGCCTCCGCCCAGGCGCTCGATGCCGCGCGCCGGATGGCGATCGCGATCGAAACCTTCAACGCCCAGCACCACGCCGAACTGAAGACTCCCTTCCGCATCGGCATCGGGATCCATTTCGGGCCGGCGATCGTGGGCGAGATGGGATTCGGCGCGGCCCTCGCCCTCACCGCCGTCGGCGACACGGTCAACACCGCGAGCCGGCTCGAGAGCGCGACCAAGGAGGAAAACTGCCAGCTGCTGGTCTCCGAGGCCGTGGCGCGCGGCGCCGAGCTGCGTGCGGAGATCGGCCGGCGCTGCGAGATCACCCTGCGCGGCCGGGAGCAGAAGCTGGTCGCGATCGCGATCGCGGATGCGGGCGCAATCCCGGCGCCGGGATGACATGCTTGGTCGGGGGAGCCGGAATTCCCTGCCTGTGACAAGTTGCGACTGGCACTGCCCCACTCTTCGTCACCCCGGACAAGCGAAGCGCGATCCAGGGTCCATTTCTTCGCTTTACGCCAAGCCTGTCCGTGGACCCCGGATCACGTCGCTTCGCGGCTGTCCGGGGTGACGGCAAAGAGAAGGATTATGCCTGCACTCGGGCGGGGACGGGACTTCGACACTAAGATAGTAGCGCAAGCAGCACAGCCCTACGACAGCCCGTGCTCTTCCTTGTAGTCGTTGATCTCGTCATCGAGGTCCTCGTATTCATCGCAATCGCCGCAGGCGCCTTTCAGCACCGCGAGCCGCTCCTCGGCCTTGGGCAAATCGTTCATCTCGAGATAGAGCTCGCCCATGTACTCGTTGGCGCCGAGATGGTGCGGCTCCTTGTTCAGCGCCTTGGTGTAGTAGGTCATCGCCTTGCTCATGTCGCCCAGCTTGCGGTTGCTGAAGCCGAGCAGGTTGAGCGCATCGGCATATTCGCCCTTCTGCTCGATCGACTGCTCCAGCAGCGGGATCGCCTTGGCATATTCCTCGTCGTCGACCAATTCCTTGGCCTGCTTGTAGAGGTCGGGCTGTGCGGCGGGCTCGGACGAACTGGTGCCGGCGGCATAGCCCACGCCGGGCAGCGCCAGCAGCCCCAGGACGACGATGGCAACGGCGCGGAAATCACTCTGCTTCATGACGTGCTTCTCCCTTGGTCGAACTCATGCTGTTCCCAGCGACGGGCGCCGGGCAATGAAGCAAGTCACAGATGATGCGACGCTGATACGCGTTTTGGGATCACAAGAACGTGACGCGCCTACTCGCTGTAGCGCTCTTCGCCCCACGGGTCGCCGTGGTTGTGATAGCCGCGCACCTCCCAGAAGCCCGGCCTGTCCTCGGCGGCAAAGGTGATGCGCTTCACCCACTTGGCGCTTTTCCAGAAATAGAGCTGCGGCACCACGACACGCAGCGGGCCGCCATGCTCCACGGTCAGCGGCTCGCCTTCCCAGTGGGTTGCGAGCAGCGCGTCGGGGACAGCGAACTCCTCCAGCGGCAGGTTGGTGGTGTAGGTGTCGTAGGATTGGAACAGGACGAACCTTGCTTCCGGCTTCGGGCGCGCCAGGGCCAGCAGGTCGCTGACCAGCACGCCGCGCCAGCGGTTGTCGTAGCGCGACCAGGCGGTCACGCAATGGATGTCGCCGGTGACCTCGGTATGGGGCAGGTCGGCAAATTTCTGCCAATCCAGGGTGACCGGGTTCTCGACCAGGCCGTCGACCGTGAGGCGCCAGAGCTTCAGATCGATCTTCGGCTGGGCGCCGAGATCGAGCACCGGCCAGGTCTTCACCTCGCGTTGGCCCGGCGGCAGGCGCTCCGCCTCCGGCCGGGAAGTCCGACCGGTCAGCAGGCGGCCTTCGGCGGCCCATTCCTGCTTGCGGCGGATCAGCTTTTCGCGGAACTGGCCCGATTCGTGATCCTGGTCTGCCATGGCGGCACTCCCATATCCACAAGATAAGCAGTCCGGAGGATAGGAACAGATCATTTCGCACAATGATGCATATTTCACACTATTCCTATGCAAGAAATGCCTGCGAGCTTTCTTGCATTTGCCCAAGCCAGCCTGTAAGAACGGCCGCGAGATTGGGGCAATTTCCCAAGCTTTATCTGTGATTTAGAGGAACCTGGATGTCCGAGCTGCGCCTCGCGCACGGACTGCGCTTCGAGGACTTGTATGACCCCGCCGGGCTGGCGCGGACCGACGCCTTGTTCGTCGGTCACCTGCGCGCCGCGGACGAAGGGCTGGCCGGCCGCCTGATGGCGGCGCGCGCCGAGCCGGACAAGCTCGATGCCAAATCCGAGTCCGCCCTGGTCATCGCCGCCGCGGCCCATCTGGATGACTTCCTGGGCGAGTTGTTCGGCATCGGAGAGGAGCTGGGCGCGCTACGCAAGCAGCACACCGACCTCGCGCCGCTCTATTCCGTGAAGCGGCTGTTCGTGCAGCGCCGGGCGCTGAAGGCGCACAACGAAGCGGCGGCCGCGGCGCTCGATGCCGATGCGCTGCGCGCCGAACTGACCGGCCTGTTCGGCGGCAAGTTCGACGAGCTGACGTTTGCAACGCACGTCGACTACTGGCTGAGGAACGAGGCCAACTATCCCCGCGAGCTCGACCTCGCGACGAAATACGCAGCCTGGGCGACCCAGACGCCGGCCGGCAAGGCGCTGCACCGCAAGGGCGTGCTGTTCAAGGCGCCGCGCAAGATCGACCCGATGCACCTGGTGCATCTGGAATCCGAGACGCGCCACGGCATCCCGACGCTGAAGCTGGCCGGCGACAAGCTGCGCGCGCGCGAAGGCTTCCACCTGACCGATCCCGGCATGGACCTGACCCACGCGCTGGACCAGGTGAACTACTGCATCTTCTGCCACAACCAGGGCAAGGACAGCTGCTCCACGGGTCTCAAGGAAAAGGACGGCACCTTCAAGAAGAGCGTGTTCGGCGTGACCTTGGCCGGCTGCCCGCTGGACGAAAAGATCTCCGAGATGCACACGGTGAAGGCCGACGGCCTGCCGATCGGCGCGCTCGGCATCATCGCGATCGACAACCCGATGTGCGCTGCCACCGGCCACCGCATCTGTAACGACTGCATGAAGTCGTGCATCTATCAGAAGCAGGACCCGGTCGATATCCCGCAAGCCGAAACGCGGTCCTTGAAGGACGTGCTGGAGCTGCCCTGGGGCTTCGAGATCTACGGCCTGTTGACGCGCTGGAATCCGCTCAACATCAAGGCGCCGATCGCCAGGCCCGCCAGCGGGCGCCGCGTGCTGGTGGTCGGCCTCGGCCCTGCCGGCTACACGCTGGCGCACTATCTGCTGAATGACGGTCACACCGTGGTCGCGATCGACGGCTTGAAGATCGAGCCGTTGGATGCTGCGCTCTCCGGCGTGAAGCCGGACGGCACGCGTGCCCCATTCAAGCCGATCAGGCATCTCAGCGAACTGCGGGAGGATCTCAATGACCGCGTGATGGCGGGCTTCGGCGGCGTCGCCGAATACGGCATCACGGTCCGCTGGGACAAGAACTTCCTGAAGATCATCCGCCTGCTGCTGGAGCGGCGCGCGAGCTTTGCGATGTTCGGCGGCGTGCGCTTCGGCGGCACCGTCACCGCCGAGCAGGCGTTCGGGATGGGCTTCGACCACGTCGCCCTCGCGCTCGGCGCCGGCAAGCCGACCTTGCTCTCGATCCCCGGCGGGCTCGCGCGCGGCGTGCGCATGGCCTCGGACTTCCTGATGGCGCTCCAGTTGACGGGAGCGGCCAAGCCGGATTCGATCGCCAACCTGCAATTGCGCTTGCCGGCGGTGGTGATCGGCGGCGGCCTGACCGCGATCGACACCGCGACCGAGGCGATGGCGTACTATCCGGTGCAGGTGGAGAAGTTTCTGAAGCGCTACGAGATGCTGGTCGCCGAGCACGGCGCCGAAGGCGTGCGCGCGAAGTTCTCGCCCATCGAGCTGGAAGTGGCCGACGAGTTCATCGCCCATGCCAAGGCGTTCCGCGCCGAGCGTGCGCGCGCAGCCGCCGCGGGCGAAGCGCCGAAATTCTCCAGGCTGATCGACGGCTGGGGCGGCGTCACCATCGCCTATCGCCGGCGCCTGATCGATTCGCCCTCCTACACGCTGAACCACGAGGAAGTGGAAAAGGCGATGGAGGAGGGCATCCGCTTTTCCGAAGGCTTGACGCCGACCCGCATCGACGAGGACAGGACCGGCCACGCCGAGCACATCCACTTCAAGAATGCGGAGGGTACGGATGTCGCGTTCCCGGCGCGCGCCGTACTGGTGGCGGCGGGCACGCGGCCCAACACCGTGCTGGCGCGCGAGGATGCGCAGAACTTCAAGGTCGACGGCCAGTATTTCCAGGCGCTGGACGACCAAGGCGCGGTGGTGAAGCCGGAAAAGCTCGCCAAGCCCGCCGAGGTGCGCGTCATCACCGAGATGCGCGAGGACGGCCGCGCCGTCAGCTTCTTCGGCGATCTGCATCCCTCCTTCGCCGGCAATGTGGTGAAGGCGATGGGCAGCACCAAGCTGGGCTGGCCGGTGGTGGCAGAGACGCTGTCGCGCCTGCCGGCCGCGAGCAACACGGACCATGGCCAGTTCCTGGCCGATCTCAATCGCCGCCTGCGCGCGAAGATCCGCACTGTCAACCGGCTGACCCCGACCATCGTCGAGGTGGTGGTGGAAGCGCCGCAGGCCGCCGCCAACTTCCTGCCCGGCGAGTTCTATCGCCTGCAGAACTTCGAGACCCTGGCGCACAAGACGCGCGACACGCGCCTCACCATGGAAGGCCTCGCGCTGACCGGCGCCTGGACCGATGTGAAGGAAGGCCTTGTCGGCCTGATCGTGCTCGAGATGGGCGGATCGTCCGAGCTGTGCGCCTGGCTGCAGCCGGACGAGCCGGTGATCCTGATGGGCCCGACCGGCACGCCGACCCATACGCCGGCAGGCGAGACCGTGCTGCTGGCGGGCGGCGGCCTTGGCAACGCCGTGCTGTTCTCGATCGGCCGCGCGTTGAAAGCGGCCGGATCGAAGGTGATCTATTTTGCCGGCTACAAGAAGATCCAGGACCGCTACAAGATCGAGGAGATCGAGGCGGCCTCCGACGTCGTGGTGTGGGCGAGCGACGAGGCGCCCGGCTTCGCCGCCGACCGGCCGCAGGACAAGAGCTTCGTCGGCAACATCGTGCAGGCGATCCTCAGCTATGCGAAGGGTGACCTCGGCCCGACCGCTATTAAGATCGAGGACGTCGACCACATCCTCGCGATCGGATCCGACGGCATGATGAACGCGGTCGCGCGCGCGCGGCACGAGGCGCTGAAGCCGTACCTGAAGGCATCGCATTGCGCGATCGGCTCCATCAACTCGCCGATGCAATGCATGATGAAAGAGGTCTGCGCCCAGTGCCTCCAGCCGCACAAGGATCCGGTGACGGGCGAAGAGACGGTGGTGTTCTCCTGCTTCAACCAGGATCAGAAGCTGGACGAGGTCGATTTCGGCGCGCTGCGCCAGCGTCTCGGCCAGAACTCGGTGCACGAGAAGCTGTCGGTGCAGTGGATCGACCATTCCCTGAAGCAGTTGGACGAGAAGCGCGCAACCGCGTGAGGCCTGGGGCCTGAAGCCGCCGGGCCGGAACGACCAAATCTAGCCTATCCGCGACAGGCGTTCGGTCGCTTCCAGGCGATCCCCGGTCGCGGCAATAGCAGCCCGGCGACCCCGCCGGGCTTAAGGAATCGGCTCGAGAAGGCGGCGCTCGCCCCACGGAAGGCCTGGGAATGGCGCTGGATCGAAGCATGGCAGACGGCCCACGCACCCTGTTCATCGCATGCGGCGCCCTCGCCCGGGAATTCCTGGCGGTGACCAAAGCCCGCGGCTGGGGCGACCGGATCGAGATCACCTGCCTGCCCGCGATCTGGCACAACCGGCCGAACAAGATCCCCGACGGCGTCCGGCGCAAGATCAGGGCGGGCCGCAAGCATTTCGACCGCATCTTCGTGCTCTATGGCGATTGCGGCACCGGCGGGGAGCTGGACCGTGTCCTCGCCGAGGAGGGCGTGGAGCGGATCGAGGGGCCGCACTGCTACCAGTTCTTCGCGGGGACGGCCGACTTCGAGAAAATGATGGACGAGGAGCCGGGCACCATGTTCCTCACCGACTATCTGGTGCGGCACTTCGACCGGGTGCTGTGGCAAGGTCTGGGGCTGGACCGGCACCCGGAATTGCTGGATGCCTATTTCAGCAA
Source organism: Dongiaceae bacterium (assembly GCA_035699005.1). Classification (GTDB taxonomy): domain Bacteria; phylum Pseudomonadota; class Alphaproteobacteria; order Dongiales; family Dongiaceae; genus Dongia_A. The sequence continues at coordinate 3,498 of DASSBF010000167.1, read as the reverse complement.
CTACCGCAAGCTGGTCTATCTGGCGCAGATCGACGATGAGACCCTGCTGGCGAAGGCGAAGGAAGCGGCGCAGCGGCTGAAGCTGGAGTTCGTCCATCGCCGCACCGGCTATGGCGAGTTCGCGGACTTCATGACAGCGAAGATGGCGTAAGAGGCGACGATGGCACAATTGACCGTGGTCTATTGGCGGGACATCCCGGCCCAGGTGATCGTGAAGAAGGGCCGCGAGAGCGCCAAGGTGCAGCTCACCGAACGCTTCGAGAAGGCGATCGACCGCGCCGCCATGCGCGCCAATTTGCGCGACACGGATTCGTATCTGGCCGAATGGCGGCGTGCGTCCCCGGTGGAGGTGAGCGACGCCCTACAGGCCGAAGCCGACAAGAAGGCCGCCGACCTGGAAGCAACGTTCGACGACGCGAAGCTGAAGACTCTGGTCGACGCGGGCGGCGTGGAGGGCAAGTGATGAAGCGCTCCTCTACACCCCACACAAAAGGATCCCCGTCCCCCCTTGCGGGGGAAGGACGCGGAGCCTTAGCGAGCGCCAGCGAGCTTAGGCGAAGCTGGATGGGGGGTGGCGCACCGATAGGTGCGCGCGCTCGCAAGAGCGCCAGGCGGCAAACTCAGAGTCACAGCGCTCGCGCGCTGCGCGCCTACCGGCGCGGCCCCCTCACCCAGCTTCGGCTACGCTCGCTTTGCTCGCTAAGCCTCCGCAGCCCTCTCCCGCGAGGGGAGAGGGGTACTATTTTGGGAAAGGCTTAGGGGATGTACTCCGCCCGCCTCTGGTCGGTGCGCCACGCGCGCGGCCTCAACGCGTTCTATCGCGCGTTCGAAAAAGCGCTGATCGCGCTGCATCCGCTGTGGGCGAGGATCGGCTACGAGAGGTTGGAGAAGCCGTTCGAGGGTGTCGAGCGGGTCACCAAGGGCTTCCTGTTCGATTGTCAGATGTGCGGGCAGTGTGCGCTCTCGTCCACCGGCATGTCGTGCCCGATGAACTGCCCGAAGACCCTGCGCAACGGGCCATGCGGCGGCGTGCGCGACAACGGGCACTGCGAGGTGAAGCCGGACATGAAGTGCGTCTGGGTCCAGGCCTGGGACGGCGCGGCGCGCATGGGCCTCCCCGCCGATCATGGCGCCAAGATCCTCGACGTGCAGCGCGCGGTCGACAACCGGCTCAAGGGCAAGTCGTCCTGGCTGCGCGTGGTGCGCATCGCCGCGGGGCTGGAAGACCAGGCCGGCAACAAGCCGAAGCCGCCGGCGGCCAAGCCCGGCGCGACCAAGGACCCCGCCGCCGTGGCCGCCTCGGTCGAGGCCAAGAAGGCAGGGCAGGCGGCATGAACGGCAGCCGAATCCCATGTGAAGGGTGGCACGGAGCGGAACCGCTCGTTGATCCCCTTCCCCCCTTGTGGGGGAAGGTTGGGATGGGGGGTGCCGCCGCACGACGTCGGCCAAGGAATCGCAAGACCCTTCGCCGTGCGGAGCGCGTGAGAGATGCGTTTGATCGGTGCTCCACCTTCAACGATCGTGCCGCGCCACCCCCCATCCAGCTCCGCCTAAGCTCACTTCGTTCGCTAAGGCTTCGCAACCTTCCCCCACAAGGCGGGAAGGAGATCGCCGCATGAACGATGGGCACGCCCATTTCGATCCGGCGGCGCCGCTGCCCCTGCTGCCGGGGCATTCCTCCGGCGGGCGGCTGGAGCGGGTGCTGCGGATGGGCCGGTTCGCCGTCACCGCCGAGTTGAACCCGCCGGACAGCGCCGACCCGCGCGATGTCTACGACCGTGCGCTGGTGCTGTCCGAGGTGTGCGACGCCATCAACGCGACCGACGCATCCGGCGCCAACTGCCACATGTCGTCGGTCGGCATCTGCTCGCTGCTCACGCGCGCGGGCTATGCCGTCATCATGCAGATCTCCTGCCGCGACCGGAACCGCATCGCGATCCAGGGCGACGTGCTGGGCGCGGCGGCCATGGGGGTGCAGAACATCCTCTGCCTCACCGGCGACGGGGTGCAGGCCGGCGATCAGCCGGCCGCCAAGCCGGTGTTCGACTTCGATTCGACGTCGCTGCTGGAATGCATCAGCACCATGCGGGACAAGGCGCACTTGCTGTCGGGCCGCAAGCTGACGACCCCGCCGCGGGTGTTTTTGGGGGCCGCCGCCAACCCGTTCGCGCCGCCGCACGAGTACCGGGCGGTGCACATCGCCAAGAAAATCGCGGCGGGCGCCCAGTTCATCCAGACCCAGTATTGCTTCGACGTGCCGCTATTGCGCAAATTCATGGACAAAGTGCGCGAGCAGGGGCTGCACCAGAAGGCGTTCTTCCTGATCGGCGTCGGGCCGCTGCCGTCCTCCAAGACCGCGCGCTGGATGAAGAACAACGTGCCCGGGGTGCATATCCCCGACGCGATCATCGAGCGGATGGAAAAGGCCAAGGACCAGCGGGCCGAAGGCAAGCAATTGGCGATCGACCTGATCCAGGAGATCAAGGAGATCGAAGGCGTATCCGGCGTGCATGTGATGGCCTATCGTCAGGAAGAGTTCGTGAACGAGATCATCCAGGCCTCGGGCGTCATGCGGAACAGGCAGCAACGGCGCGCGGTCGAACCCGCCGCTACTTCGTGAAAGGATTGCGTATATGACCGATACCGTCATCAGTTCGGCCACCAGGGAAGTGGTGATCGGCTTCGACCGGCCGTTCGTCATCATCGGCGAGCGCATCAACCCGACCGGGCGCAAGCTGCTGGCGGCGGAAATGGCGGCCGGCGACTACAGCCGCGTCAAGTCCGATGCGTTGGCGCAGGTTGCGGCCGGCGCCCACATGCTGGACGTCAACGCCGGCATCCCGATGACCGACGAGCCGCGCATCCTGGCGGAGACCATCCAGCTGGTGCAGTCGCTGACCGACGTGCCGCTGTCGATCGATTCCTCGATCGTCGCCGCGCTCGAGGCCGGCCTCGCGGTCTACAAGGGCAAGCCGCTGCTGAACTCGGTGACCGGGGAAGAGGAGCGGCTCGAGGTTGTGCTGCCGCTGGTGAAGAAATACGGCGCGGCGGTGGTCGCGATCTCGAACGACGAGACCGGCATCTCCGAGGATCCGGACGTACGGTTCGAGGTCGCCAAGAAGATCGTGCAGCGTGCCGCCGATTACGGCATCCCCTATTCCGACATCGTGGTCGACCCGCTGGTGATGCCGATCGGCGCACTCGGCCAGGCCGGCCGCTCGGTGTTCCACCTGATCCGCCGCCTGCGCACCGAGCTGAAGGTCAACACTACCTGCGGCGCCTCCAATATCAGCTTCGGCCTGCCCAACCGGCACGGCCTCAATTCCAGCTTCCTTGCCATGGCGATCGGCGCGGGCATGACCAGCGCCATCACCAACCCGCTGCATGTCGAGGAGATGATTGGCGTCATGGGCGGCGACGTGCTGATGGGTCACGACGCCCATTGCGCCGCCTGGATCCGCAAGTTCCGCGAGCCGGCGCCCGAAGGCGAGGCCGCAG
>DASSBF010000166.1:0-13514 GCA_035699005.1 Dongiaceae bacterium | reverse complement strand
GAGCTGCCCGTCGCCGTTCAGCGTGATGGTCGGCAGCCCATAGCCGGCGTCGAACCTGCTGATGCGGATTTCGCCGGCGATGCCGTTGCCCGCGCCGGAGAGCTTGATGAGCGCGTTGCTCGCCGAGACGCCGCGCGCCTTGTTCTGGAACGCGATCTTCGCGGCATTCACATACCAGCGCGCTCCCGCCGGATCGCTGGTCGCCGAAATCGTCACGGCGGGGGCCGAGAGATCGACGGTTTCCCCCAGCGACTTGGCGGAGAAGGCGACAGCCGCAGTGACCGCCTGGGCATTCCAGGCTCCGTCGCTGGTGTTCAGACGAAAGGCCGTGCTGTCGTGCTGCAGGGTCAGTGTGCCAGCGCCGATCGACGTGCCCTTGGTGGCGTCGGTCAGACCCTTGTGCGCGACCGTGCCATCATCGGACAGGGCTGCCGCCAGCACCCCGTCGATGAAGGTCAGATGAATGGGCGCGGTGATCTGCGGCTGGCGGATCTGCCAGCCGGCGATGGCGAGGCTGTCGTCGGAAGCGGCGATCCGCGCGGTGAGGTCGAGTGCAAGCTGGCGGCCGGACAAGGCAAGCGTGGCGGAGCCGCTGGCGCTGGCCTTGGTCCTTGGCGAAAGCCCGCCGGACAGGTCGAGCACGATGTTCTCGATCGCGAGCGGCAAATGGGTGGAGCGCACGTCCGCCGTCAGCGTGCCTGAGAGCGGCGCGGAAAGCCGCGCATTGCGCACCTGGTCGAGGCGAAGCGCAACCGCGATCGGCTTGCCGCCGGGTGTCGGGTCGAGCGCGGCTTCGACCTGGTCGAGGTGCAGGCTGGCCTCGACGGTGCCTTCCTGCGGCGCAATGGCGGGAGCGAGGGCCCAGAGCGGCGATTGCGGCGCGAGGGTGATGCGCACGTCGCCGGTCATCACCGGATGGTCGAGCGCGCTCGAAACATCGATCTTGGCGGCGCCCTTGGTGTGGCCGCTGGGATCGGTCGCGGCGAGGTCAAGCGCGAGCGCGCCTTTGCCGAGGCGCGCCGAGCCGCCGATCGCGACGCCGCCCATCGGCGTCTCCAGCGCGAGATCGAGGTGCCTGATCGAAATCGTCTCAGGCAGCTGGGCTTCGCTCTTCTGCGACTTGTCGCCGCTGCCTTCCAGCAGCGGCTGCAGGTCGCCCAGCGTGACTATGCCGCCTTCGATCCGGCCGTGAGCCGACATCGTTCCGACCGAAACCGCCGCGATATGGCCATCCAGATCATAGTCGAGCCGAATGTCGGCGGCTTCGAATGGGGCGTCGCGCCCGATCTTGACATGATCGACACGCGCCGAGCGTGTGCCGAGTTCGCCGATCGCGATCGTGACCGGCACCCCGTAGATGCGCGCGACATAGGCGGAAATGGCGGCTTCGGTCAGCGGCTTGCGCCAGAATACGGCGGCCCCTGCCGCCACCAGCAGCAGGCCGATCAGGCCGATCAGGCCGAGAAGGGCGGCAGTACGGCGTCGCATCAGCGTGATCGACCCTCGTCGCGATGACGGCAAGTGTAACGGTCCACGGCCGACGCCGCAAAGGAGGCTTGCCGCGCCCGTGCGCGGCCAGCAAGATGGGTCGCTACCAGAGTCGAGGCAAGCGGCCGCAGCGCATGAGATTGGGTTCTTGGATCGGAGCGCTGGGCCTCGCCTGGGTCGTCGGCATGACGGCTGCGGCCGGGGCGCAAGCGGATCCCGGCAAGCTGGCGCGGGCCGAATGCTGGTTCAAGGCGCCGGACAAGATCGCGACCCACTGCTATCGCCTGAGCGTCCCGGAAAGCCGCGCGGGACGCAGCACCATCACGCTGGAACTGCCGGTGGTGGTCATTTCGGTTCCGGCGACCCGCACGCGCCAGGATCCGGTGGTCTATCTGGCGGGCGGGCCGGGCGACGGCGCCTGGCTCGATCCCGACCGGATCGGCTTCTGGTGGCAGTTCGTCGCCGACAATGCCTGGGTGAACGAGCGCGACCTGGTGCTGGTCGACCAGCGCGGCACCGGCCTGACCGAGCCGCGCATGGACTGCCCCGAGGCGGAGGCGGCGCAGGTGCATTCGCTCGCCTTCGGCCTCAACCGGACCGCGGCGCGCACCGAATCCGTCAAGGCGGCGGCCGCTTGCCGCGCGCGGGTGGAGAAGGAGGGGCACGACCCGCTGTCCTACACCAGCCGCGACAGCGCCACCGACCTGCACGACCTGATGGCGGCCTTGAAGCTGCAGCAATGGAACGTCTACGGCCTCTCCTACGGCACGCGGCTGGCGCTCACCTACGCGCGCGACTACCCGCACGATGTGCGCAGCCTGATTCTGGATTCGGTCTACCTGCCGGAATCCGCGTTCATCGACGATGATGCCTGGCGCACCGACCGCGCCTTTCGCGTGCTGTTCGACGGCTGCAAGCGCGATCCCGACTGCGACCGCTGGTATCCAAACCTGGAGCAGCGCCTGCAGACCCTGGTGGAGAAGCTGAACCGGACGCCGATCGAAGGCGAGGTGGAACTGGATAACGGCCAGCGCACCAAGGTCGTGGTGACGGGCGAGCTGCTGCTCAACTACCTGTTCCAGAACCTCTACAACCGGTCCGGCATCGAGACCGTGCCGCAGATCATCGATCTGTTCGAGCATGGGTCGCGGAGCGCTATCACCAGCGAGATCGGCTATCTTGCGGACCTCTATGTCGACCGTCCGGACTGGGGCGACGCGCTCAGCCTGTCGGTCGATTGCCACGAGGAGGTGCCGTTCGCGGATTTCGAGAAGCTGCGCCGCGACTACCTGCGCTATCCGCTGCTGAAATCCTTCGCGAACGACGATTCCTGGGGCGCGGCCTGCGCCGAATGGCCGATGGGGCCGGTCGATCCGGTGGAGAACGCCCCGATCTATTCCGACATCCCGAGCCTGCTGCTGACCGGCCTCTATGATCCGATCACCCCGCCGCAATATGCGCGGCTGGCGGGCAGTCGGCTCGTCAACAGCTTCTATTTCGAGTTCCTCAGCGTCGGGCACGACGTGCTGAGCAACGAGCCGTGCGCCGACGAGCTGGCGAAGCAGTTCCTGGACGACCCCATGCGCATGCCGCGGGATGCCTGCCTCGGCCGCCTCAAGCCGCCCGAGTTCCGCCCGCCTGCGGGGTAGCGAGTCGCACGTTCAATTGGAACATCCCGCCGCATGCTCCCGCGCGAACGGCTGTGTGCGGTCCGCTGCGGGTTACGGACGTTCCGCCTTCAGCTCGTCGATGGTGACGACCCGGTTGCGGCCGTGGCGCTTGCCGACATACATCACCTGGTCGGCGGCGTGCAGCAGGCCTTCGGCGTTCGTGGCGTCCTGCGGAAAGAGCGCAACGCCAATCGTCGCCCCGATCGGGATCGCGCCGTCGGGACCGGGAACCGCAATCTGAAGCTCCAGGCGGAGGCGCTCCGCCACGCCGGAGGTCACTTCCCGCGCTTCCTGGGGAGGAACCTCGACGATCACGGCGAACTCATCGCCCCCGACCCGAGCGGCGAAGTCATCGTGGCGCATCGCGGTGCCAAAGAGGCTTGCGACCCTCTGCAGCAGCTGGTCACCCGCCTCATGTCCGAGCGCGTCGTTCACGTCCTTGAAGCGGTCCAGGTCGATGAACAGCAGCGCGACGGTCAATCCGCTGCCCGCTGCGTATTTGACCCGCCTTGCCAGCTCCGCCTCGAACCCGCGCCGATTGGGCAGGCCGGTCAGCGGATCGTGATTCGCCAGATAGTCGCTGCGCTGCTTCTGCTGCGCCATCTCCTCGGCCAGCTCGACCGATTGCGAGGCGTGGCCTTCCAGCATGCAACGGGTCATTTCCGTGTCCGCCAGGAATCGCTGCAGCTCCGCCTCGCGCGCCGCCGCCTCCGCCTTGAAGCTCTCGTGCATGGCGCGCTCGCAAGCAAGCTGCGTTTCCAGCGCGCGGATGCGCGCAATGCGCTGGTCCTCGAGCACGGGCTCGGCCGACAGCAGGAAGTTGCGCCGGAGCAGCAGGACTCCCGCCGCGGCGCCCGCGACCGCTGCGGTCAGTCCGGCCATGACCGGGAATGCCTCGTGCAGCATCAGCGCCAGCACCGCGCCGGTAGCCGCGCTGACCACCGCCACGAGCGTGTCGCGAACATCAACCGCCGAAGCTGTGTCAGCCCTCAGTGCCACCTAGATCTTCCCCGAAATGGTGAGCGACCAAACACCGCACCATGATACCATCCGAAAGTACTAACGAAAGGACACCAAAGCATCCCCTGGGGTGAGAAAAATAAAAAGGGCGGCTTGTCTCCAAGCCGCCCCAATTGCGCAGAAAACTTTTCAGTAATTCTATGAAGCCGCCGCGACCGCGCGCGCCGCCATCACCGAGACCAGATGCCCCCGATAGGCCGCCGTTGCGTGCAGATCGCTGTTGAGTCCCGCGGCATTGATCTTCACGGCCTTCGCGGCGTCGGCGGTGAAGTTGGCATTGAGCGCGCTTTCCAGCTCCTTGGAGCGATAGGCGCATGGCCCGGCTCCCGTCACCGCCACGCGGACGCCACCCCCGGTCTTTGCCACGAACACGCCGACAATGGCATAGCGCGAGGCCGGGTTCGGGAACTTGGAATAGCCCGCCTTGTCCGGTTTCGGAAAGTGGATGGCGGTGATGATCTCGCCATCCTGCAAGGCCGTCTCGAACATGCCTTTGAAGAAGTCGTCGGCCTTGATCTCGCGTTTGTTGGTGCGGATGGTCGCGCCGAGAGCGAGCACGGCAGCCGGGTAGTCGGCCGCCGGATCGCTGTTGGCGACCGAGCCGCCGATGGTGCCGCGGTTGCGCACCTGCGGATCGCCGATCCCGCCCGCGAGTGCGCTGAGAGCAGGGATCGTTTTCTGCATCTCCGCCGAGCGCGCGACATCCGCATGCGGCGTCATCGCGCCGATGGTGATGCCGCCCGCCTCGGACTTGATGCCCTTGAGATCGGCGATGCCGCCGAGGTCGACGAGATCGCTGGGCTGCGCCAACCGCTGCTTCAAAGTCGGAATGAGGGTCATCCCGCCGGCAACGATCTTCGCCTCGGCGTTCTTGGCCAGCAGACCGGCAGCATCCGAAGCGGAGGCCGGCCGGTGATATCCGAAATCATGCATGATCCGTCCTCCCCTTATTCCGCCGCCATCTTGGCCGGCGCGCCCTGGATGGCCTGCCAGACCTTGAGCGGCGTCGCCGGCATCGAGATGTCCTGCACGCCGAGCGGCGAGAGGGCGTCGATGACGGCATTGATGATGGCCGGCGGCGAGCCGATGGCGCCGACCTCGCCAACGCCCTTGGCGCCAATCGGATTGTGGGTGCACATGGTCGCGTGCGTCGCCACCTTGAAATTCGGCAGGTCGTCCGCGCGCGGCATGCAGTAGTCCATCAGCGATCCGGTCAGGAGCTGGCCCGATTGCTCGTCGTACACGCAGCGCTCGAGCAGCGCCTGGCCGATGCCCTGCGCGACGCCGCCATGGACCTGGCCTTCGACGATCATCGGGTTGATGACCCGCCCAACGTCGTCGACGGCGGTGAAGTTCACGATCCTGGTCACGCCGGTGTCGGGATCCACCTCCACCTCGCAGATGTGGGTGCCGCCCGGATAGGTGAAGTTGAGCGGATCGTAGAACGCCGTCTCTTCGAGGCCGGGCTCCAGCTCGGTGATCGGATAGTTGTGCGGCACGTAGGCGGTCAGCGCCACCGTGCCGAAGGGAACGCTCTTGTCGGTGCCGGCCACGGTGAAGGCGCCGTTCTTGAACTCGACGTCGGCAACCGATGCCTCCATCAGGTGCGCCGCGATGCGCTTGGCCTTGGCGATGATCTTGTCCATCGCCTTGACCAGGGCCGAGCCGCCGACCGCCAGCGAGCGCGAACCGTAGGTGCCCATGCCGAACGGGACCTTGCTGGTGTCGCCATGGACGACGTCGACATTCTCGATCGGGATGCCGAGGGTGTCGGAGACGAGCTGAGAGAACGTGGTTTCGTGGCCCTGGCCGTGACTGTGGCTGCCGGTGAAGACGGTGACCGACCCGGTCGGATGGACGCGGATCGAGCCGCATTCATAGAGTCCGGCTCGGGCACCGAGGCTCCCCACCACCGCCGAGGGCGCGATGCCGCAGGCTTCGAGGTAGGTGGAGATGCCGATGCCGCGCAGCTTGCCGCGCTTCTTCGCTTCCGCCCTGCGGCCTTCGAACCCGGCCCAGTCGGCGCTCTTCAACGCCATCTCGAGCGTCGAGTGATAGTCGCCGCTGTCGTACTGCAAAGCGACCGGCGTCTGGTACGGGAAGGCCTCGCGCGGAATGAAGTTCTTCCGGCGGATCTCCACCCGGTCCATCTTCATCTCGCGCGCGGCCTTGTCGACCAGCCGCTCCAGCAGATAGGTCGCCTCAGGACGGCCGGCGCCGCGATAGGCGTCGACCGCCACGGTGTTGGTGAAGATCGCCTTCACCTCGGCATAGATCGCCGGCGTCGTGTAGACCCCCGCCAGGAGCGTGGCATAGAGGTAGGTCGGCACGCAGGGCGCGAAGGTCGAGAGATAGGCGCCCATGTTGGCGATCGTGCTGACGCGCAGGCCCAGGAACTTGCCGTCCTTGTCCATCGCCAGCTCGGCATGGCTCACATGGTCGCGGCCCTGCGCGTCGGTGATGAAGGATTCGCTGCGCTCCGCAGTCCACTTGATCGGCCGATGCACCTTGGCTGCCGCCCAGGTGAGCAGGGCTTCTTCCGCATAGTGGAAAATCTTGGAGCCGAAACCGCCGCCGACGTCGGGCGCCACCACCCGCAGCTTGTGTTCCGGAATCTGCAGCACGAACGCACCCATAAGCAGGCGGATGACGTGCGGGTTCTGGCTGGTGGTATAGAGCGTGTATTCGCCGGTCGCGCGGTCATACTCGCCGACCGCCGCGCGTGGCTCCATCGCATTCGGTACCAGCCGCTGGTTGACCAGATCGATCTTGGTGACGTGCGCCGCCTTGGCGAAGGCCGCGTCGGTCGCCGCCTTGTCGCCCAGGTGCCAGTCGAAGCAGGTGTTGTTCTTGGCGTCGGGCCAGACCTGCGGCTTGCCGGGCTTGTCGGCATCGGCGGTCGATACGATCGCCGGCAGCTCCTTGTAGGTGACCTCGATCTGCTCGGCGGCGTCCTTGGCCTGGGCATAGGTCTCCGCGACCACCAGCGCGACCTGGTCGCCGACATGGCGCACGCGGTCCTTGCACAGCGGCAGGTGCGGCGGCTCGATCATCGGCGAACCGTCCTTGCTGTGGATCTGCCAGCCGGCGGGCAAGCCGCCCTTGTCGTAGTCCGCGCCGGTGAAGATCGCGATCACGCCCGGCGCGGACTTCGCCGCGGCCGTATCGATCTTCGCGATCTCCGCATGCGCGTGCGGCGAGCGGAGGATGTAGGCATAAGCCTGCCCGTGCCGATTGATGTCGTCGGTGTAGGTGCCCTGGCCGGTCAGAAAGCGGTAGTCTTCCTTGCGCTTGACCGCGGCGCCGATTCCTGTGGCTGTCATGACATCACCCTTTCATCGCGCTGGCGCCGGCCTTCACGGCCTTGACGATATTGTGGTAGCCCGTGCAGCGGCAGATGTTGCCTTCGAGGCCGTGGCGGATCTGCTCTTCGCTCGGGTTCGGATTGTTCTTCACGAGGTCAAGGGCGGTCATCACCATGCCCGGGGTGCAGAAGCCGCATTGCAGTCCGTGGTTGTCGCGGAATGCCTCCTGCATCGGATGCAGCGTCTCGCCGCTCGCCAATCCCTCGATCGTGGTGACGGTCGCGCCGCTCGCCTGCAAGGCGAGCATGGTGCAGGACTTCACCGCGCGGCCATCGACATGCACGACGCAGGCGCCGCACTGGCTGGTGTCGCAGCCGACGTGGGTGCCGGTCAGGCCAAGTTTTTCGCGCAAGAACTGAACGAGCAGCGTGCGGCCCTCGACTTGTGCCGAGGCGCGCTTGCCGTTCACCGTCATTTCCACCGTCGGCATCGGTCCCTCCCAGAGGAAAACGACGGCGGGCGCCGTCGCTGCCGTCAGCCGGTTGAACCGGCCTTGATTGCCAGCGCAACAGTTTAACGACCGTGCTCAACCGCGTGTCAAGCGCGCGCCGTCATTGCGGTCACCGGAATGCGACGAAGCCGAGGGTGATGGCGACGATGACGATCAGCCCTATGATCCAAAGGAGAGGCGACAGCCCGCTGCTGGCAGCGGTAGGAACGATAGCGGCAGGTTGCGTCACGGGCTGGGCCGGAGTTTCCGGAGTGAGGGGCTGCGCCGCGATTTCCGGGGCGGCGGCGGGAGTGGAGGCCGCCACCCGCGCGGCAAAGGCGGCGAAGAACTCGTCCGCGAGCTTCTTTGCGCTGCCTTCCACCAGGCGGGAGCCGATCTGCGCCAGCTTGCCGCCGATCTGGGCGTCGGCCGAATAGTGCAGGATGGTCGCCGTTCCGCCATCCGCCGCCTCCAGCCGCACCTTGGCGCCGCCCTTGGCGAAGCCTGCCGCGCCGCCCTGGCCTTCGCCGGTGATGGTATAGCCGTTGGGCGGGTCGAGATCGCTCAGCGTCACCTTGCCGCCGAAGCCCGCCTTGACCGGGCCGATCTTGGCGACCACGCGCGCCGCGAACTCGGTATCCGAGGTCTTGTTCAGCTCTTCGCAGCCGGGGATGCAGGCTTTCAGGACATCCGGATCGTTGAGCGCAGCCCAGACGGCTTCGCGCGGGGCCGGGATGCGATACTCGCCGGTCAGGTCCATCTGGCTCTCCCGAGTTGAAGGTCGGATGCCATCGAAGCGAATCTTGACATGTTGTCAAGCAACGTCGGACCTTTGGCGCCATGGTCCAAAGGCTGATATTGATCTGCGCGTTGCTGCTGATCGCGCCCGCATGCTTCGCGGCCGGGTTGCCGCGCGACACGGTGCTGATAGAGACGGCCTCCAGCCAATACCGCTTCGATGTGGAGATCGCGGACGACGAGACCGAGCGCGCCGAGGGCCTGATGTACCGCCAGAGCCTGGCCGACAATGCGGGCATGCTGTTCCTCTATCCCAGCCCCCGGCCGGTCCAGTTCTGGATGAAGAACACGCCGCTGTCGCTCGACATCGTGTTCGTGCGCGCCGACGGCACGATCGCCCGCATCGCCGCCGATACCACGCCGCTGTCGGAGGATCTGATCCCGTCGGGCGAACCGGTGCTGGCGGTGCTGGAGGTCAAGGCCGGCACCATGCGCGAACTCGGCATCGCCCTCGGCGCCCGCCTGCGCAATCCGAAATACTTTCCGTAGAGGCCCCATCGCCGTCAGCGGCCATCGGATTGCTCGTAGTTCCAGGTCCGGGACCCCGGGCAATAGGAAACTTGATGGATGATGAGGGCGCCGCCGATTGAAACCGACATATTCCACGTGCTTTGCCGATCTCTGGCGACGCCGCACAGCCCTGCTTTCGGCGGGTAGTCATAATCAGGTCTGACAACGATTCCGGTATGCGGGAGGGAGTCTATGGACAACCTCAGCATTTGGTCGCCGAGCCTGATGGTTGACGCCCCGAAGAGGCCATGAGGCCCGATAGACTCGGGAACGGGGCGTCAGTACAATCGAGCTGACCACCTCCTCGGAAGGTCATTGCATTTCCATGGCCGAAGAGCGCACCCAACGCCGCCTAGCTGCGATCCTGGCCGCCGATGTGGTCGGTTACAGCCGGCTGATGGAGCAAGACGAAGCCGGTACTCTTGCGTCTCTAAAGCAACGCCGCAAGAGCGTCCTGGAGCCGTTGGTAGCGGAGCATTGCGGCCGCGTGGTCAAGGTCATGGGCGATGGAGTGCTCGTCGAGTTCGCCAGCGTGGTGGATGCCGTCGCCTGCGCGGCAGAATTGCAGACGCGCATGGCAATGGCAAACGACGGCATTGCCCACGACCGCCACATTGTGTTGCGCATCGGAATCAACTTGGGCGACGTCGTGGTAGAAGGCGCCGACATCTACGGCGATGGCGTCAATCTCGCCGCGCGGCTCGAGGAAATAGCCGAACCCGGCAGCATCGCCATTTCGCGAAAGGTATACGACGAGGTCGGGCGCAAGCTGGCGCTCTCCTATGACGACCTCGGCGAACGATCGTTCAAGAACATCGCCGCTCCGATCCGAGTCTACCGCGTCGCCGCGCCGCGTGAGCAGGCTCCCGGTCCTGAAGGCGTGCCATTGCCGGCAAAGCCCTCGATCGCCGTGCTCCCCTTCACGAACCTGAGCGCCGACACCGAGCAGGAATTCTTCGCCGATGGCCTGACCGAGGATATCATAACCGAGCTCTCAAAGGCACCCGGTCTCTTCGTCATCGCCCGCCACTCCTGCTTCGCGTTCAAGAACAAGTCCGTAGACCTGCGCCGGGTCGCCCGGGAACTCGGTGTGCGCTACATCCTCGAGGGGAGCGCGCGACGCGCGGCGGCTCGCATCCGCATCAATGCCCAGCTGATCGATGCGCGCGAAGGCGGCGGCCATCTCTGGGCCGAACGGTTCGACCGCGATCTGGCCGATGTCTTCTCCGTGCAGGACGAGGTTGTCGCCCGCATCGTCGAGGCCCTGCTCGGCAAACTCGCCGTCAGCAAGCTGCCGGACCGTAAGCCGCCGAAGAGCTTGGAGGCCTACGACCTCTGTGTCCGTGGGCGGTTCCTGTGGCAGCGAAGTATGGTGGAGGAGGGCAAGGAGTGCCGCCACTCGTTCGAGAAGGCCATCGCCATCGACCCGAACTATGCCGAGGCGCATGCCTTTTTGGCGTGGACGCACTGGATGGGCTGGGTCAATTGGTTTGAGCCCGAGGAACCGCATCGCCGGCTGGCGCTGGAGATTGCTGAGCGCGCCGTCGCGCTCGATCCCCACGATCCAATTGCCCATTCAATACTCGGCTGGGTATTGGAATACGAACACAAATATGAGGAGTCGGCGGCGCAGATCGAGATGGCGCTGCAGATCGATCCGAACAATGCGGATATCCGCGCGATGCGAACGGATCTACTTGTCATGGATGGGAAGCCGGGAGAGGCAATTGGAAGCATTGCTCGCGCCATGCGACTGAACCCACGACCACCGGCATGGTATTATTGGCTCAAGGGCGAAGCGGAATATGCGGCTCGCCACTACGAAGATGCTGTCATCACGCTGCGCCACGAAGCGACGTACGGTACCCCGTCGCGCTCGATTCTCGCCGCGGCGCTGGCACAACTCGGATGCATCGAGGAGGCGCGCCTGGAGGGCCGCTTGTTTATGGCCGACTATCCGAAGTTCCGGATAGAATCGTTCCTCGACACCCAGCCCTTCCGCCACCGTGCCGACCGCGAGCATTTCGCCGAAGGCTACCGGAAGGCGGCGTTACCCGAGGCTTGACAGAGCGCCATTCTTTGTTCCGCGGTGAATGGCCACGTTGGCGCTCCTCGGAAATGGCGCTGCATCTAACTGTCCGTCTGATTAAAGGCTCCAAGTCTAATTCTGTCCACTCGACTATAAATCGTCGGTAATCGGGCATGCCTTTGTTTCGCGTGTAGTGGCGAAATATTGTCTGTAGCGCGGTGGGATCAGGCGCCGAGCTTGGCCACAAGCTCGCCGAAGTCCCGCGCCACGACATCCCAGTCCTGCTCCGGACGCAGGTCCCTGGCCTGCCCAGGTCCATGCTCAGTCGGCCGCGGCACGAAGGCGGTGGCGAGGCCGCAGGCGCGGGCCGCGGCGAGGTCGGCGTTGTGGGCGGCCACCATGCACACCTCCTCCGGCCGCATCGCCAGGATGTCGATCGTGCGGAGATAGGCTTCGGGCGCCGGCTTGTAGGCCTGCGCCAACTCGGCGCCCAGGATCGCGTCCCAGGGCAGGCCGGCGCGCTTGGCCATGTCCAGCATGAGGATGACGTTGCCGTTGGAGAGTGGCGCGATGATGAAGCGCGCTTTCAGCCGCGTCAGCCCGGCGACGACGTCCGGCCAGGGGTCCAAGCGATGCCAGGCGAGATTGAGGTCGTCCAACTCCGCCTCCGGCACGCGCACCGGATCGATGCCGAAATCGAGCAAGATCGAAACCAGGTTCTCCCGGTGCAGCACATCCAGGCGCGTGAACAGACGCCGGCCGCTGCGCACCTCATCCATCGCGGGGTCATAGCGCTTGCGCCAGGCTTCAGCGAAGGAGGTGGAATCGACCCCGCTGCCGCCATGCCGCTTCAGGAACGGCGCTGCGGCGTGCGCGATGCCGCTCCGCCAATCGACGACGGTGCCGAACACATCGAAGACCAGGGCGCGGACGCCGTCCAACATCGCCGCGCGACGCCGCTGGCGGCCTACACCTCGTCCGGAGCTGGAACGTATTGCGTGCCGGATTCCAGCGAGCTCTGCGCCACCGTCTTGCGGCGGGTGGGATCGTTCACCGCGACGAGATGAGCATACGGTGTGCCGTCGATGCCCTCGAACAGCGACTCGACTTCCCAGACCATGTAGGGAAGGCCAGCCGTGTAGTATTTCGCGCCGAGGGTCACGGTCACGTGCTTTTGTGTCTTGAATAACTTAAACATCGTCCTTGCCGAATGCCCCGATGATCGCCCGCTCCGACACTAGCATGGCCGCGGCGCCGCACTCAACACGTCCGCGCCGAAGAGGAACGGATGGTTGGCCTCAGGAATTCCTCAGATACCAGTCGTAGTCGAGCTCGGTGACCCGGCTGAAGAACCGATCCTGCTCGGCGCGCTTCACGGCGACGAACATGCGGTGGAACTCCGGCCCGAAATAGCCCTTCATCCGCTCCGACCCGGCGAACAGGTCGAGCGCCTTGAACCAATTATCGGGCAGTTTAATGCCCATTTCCGCCGCCTTGGCATATCCGTTGCCCTCGATCGGCGCGCCGGGATCGATGCGGCGCTCCAGGCCATGATGGACCGCCGCCAGCAGCGCCGCGACCGCGAGGTAGGGATTGGCGTCCGCGCCGCACACGCGGTGCTCGATATGCCGACTCGATGCGAGACCTGCCGGGACGCGGAAGCTGACGGTGCGGTTGTTGATGCCCCAGGTGGGCGCAACAGGCGCGTAGGAATTGGCGCGAAACCGGCGGTAGGAGTTGGCGTTGGGCGCGAATACTGCCATGGAATCCTCGAGCAGCGCCTGCATGCCGCCGACCGCGAACCGCAACAGCTCCGTGCCTTCCGGCGCCTCGCTGGCGAAGGCATTCCGGCCGGCGTGGTCGGCCAAGCTGACATGCAGGTGCATGCCGCTGCCGGCGATGTCGGAGAATGGCTTGGCCATGAAGGTCGCCTCGACGCCGTGCCGGACCGCGACCCCCTTGACCGCGCGTTTGTACATGATGGCTTCGTCGGTCGCGCGCAGCGCATCGGGCCGATGGCGCAGCGTGAGCTCCAGCTGCCCGGGCGCATATTCCGAGATCGCGGTCTCGACCGGGATGCCCTGCACGTCGCAAGCCGCATAGAGATCGCGGAAGAACGGATCGAAATCGTCCAGCTCGCGCAGGCCGTAGACCTGGATGTCCCATGGCCGGTAGCCGGTGACGGGGGAGGCCGGCACCCGCAA